>NZ_JAAKZZ010000122.1 GCF_011045075.1 Streptomyces boncukensis | reverse complement strand
GACCAACTCACCACCCCCACCTACTGGGCCAACCAACTCCGCCACACCGTCCACTTCCACAACAGCATCACCACCCTCCACCACCACCACGTCACCACCTACATCGAACTCGGCCCCGACCCCATCCTCACCACCATGACCCGCGCCTGCCTCAACGAGGAGGAGGTGACGGCGCCGATCACCGCCGTCTCACTGCTCCGGGACGGGCACAGCGAGGTCCGCACCTTCACCGAGGCGCTGGCGAGGGCGTACACGGGCGGCGCCGACGTGGACTGGAGCCCGTTCTATCCCGGTGGCCGGGCCGTGGCCCTGCCCACGTACGCCTACCAGCGCGAGAGCTACTGGCGGCGCGGCTCCGCCACGACGCCCGCCGGGGGCTCGGGCGGCCACCCGCTGCTGGAGCAGACCGTCGAACTCGCGGGCGGCCAGGGCTGGCTGTGCACCGGACGGCTGGACCCGGACGCGCAGCCGTGGCTCGCGGAGCACACCATCCGGGGGCAGGCGCTGCTGCCCGGCGCGGCCGTCGCGGAGCTCGCCGTGCACGCGGCGCGGCTCACGGGCGGGGGACGGGTGGCCGACCTGACCCTGGAGCAGCCGCTGCCGCTCGACGCGCCCGTCGCCGTCCAACTGCTGGTGAGCGCGGACGGCGGGGACGGCTCACGCACCCTCACCCTCCACTCCCGTCCCGAGGGGGAGCCGGACGCGGAGTGGACCCGGCACGCCACGGGCGTCCTGGACGCGCCGGCCGCGGACGAGCCCGGACGGGCGGACGGTCCGGGCCACGCCGACACGCTCGCGGTGTGGCCGCCGGCGGAGGCCACCGAGATCCCCGTGGACGGCCTGTACTCCCGGCTCGCGGACCGCGGTTACACCTACGGCCCCGCCTTCCAGGGGCTGCGCGCGGTGTGGCGGAGCGGGTCCGACCTGTACGCGGAGGTCGCAGCGCCCGAGGACGGCGGCGACGGCGGCGACGGCGGCTTCCTGTTGCACCCCGCGCTGCTCGACGCCGCGCTGCACGCCCCGTTCTGCGCTCCGCGCGACGGCGCCGAGGACCGGCTCGTGGTGCCGTTCGCGTGGAGCGGGCTGAGGCTGCACCGGACCGGCGCGACAGCGTTGCGGGTGCGGCTGCGGCCGGGCGAGGGCGACAGCTACGCGCTGCTCGTCACCGATACCACCGGCGCCCCGGTGTTCAGCGCGGAAGCGCTCGCGCTGCGCGAACTCCCGGCGGACGGCGTCGAGGAGGAGGGCGCCGCCGACGGGCCCGCGCTGCTCGACCTGGGCTGGGCGGCCCGGCGGGAGCCGCGGGACGCCACCCGGACCGCGCCGGCCGGTCCCTGGGCCGTGGTGGGCGACGACGCGCGCGGCGTGGCCGACGTCGTACGCGCCTCCGGCGTGGCCGTACGCCGCCATCCCGACCTCGACAGCCTGCGCCGCGCGCTGGACGACGGGGGGCAGCCGCCCACCGTCGTCATCGCCACCGAGCCTGGCGGGTCCGCCGCATCCAGCGGACCCGTCACCCCCGGCGAGTCCGCCTCACCCGGCGGACCCGCCGCCGCGCCCTCAGGGCCCGCCGCATCCAGCGGGCCCGGCAGGCCGGGCGGGTCCGCCGAACCCGGCGGACCCGCCGCGGGGGCCGCCCGCGCGGCCCGCGCAGCGCTCGGGCTCCTCCAGGACTGGCTCGCCGACGAGCGCTTCACCGACTCCCGGCTCGCGCTGGTCACCGAGAACGCCGTCCAGCCGGAGCCGGCCGGCCCAGCCGGAGCGACCGACGCGGCCGGAGCGGCCGACGCGACCGGTGTGCAGGGGCTCGCGGGGGCCGCCGTGTGGGGTCTGGTCCGTTCGGCCCAGACGGAGCACCCCGGGCGCTTCACGCTGCTCGACACCGACGGCGGCGCGGAGTCCGTCCGCGCCCTCGTCCCGGCGCTGGCCGGGGGCGAACCGCAGCTCGCGGTGCGGGCCGGGCGGGTCTCCGCGCCCGAGCTGCGCCCGTACCGGCCGGCGCCGGACGGCGCAGCGCCGTTCGACGCGGACAGCCATGTGCTGATCACCGGGGGGCTGGGCACCCTGGGCCGGCTGCTGGCCAGGCATCTGGTGGAGCGCTATGGCGTACGGCGGCTGCTGCTGACCGGGCGCCGGGGCCTGGACACCCCGGGCGCGGAGGAGTTCGTGGGCGGTCTCTCCGCACAGGACGTCCGGGTGACCGTCGCGGCCTGCGACAGCGGCGACCGCGCGGCGCTGGCCGAGGTGCTGGCCGCCGTGCCCGCAGCGCACCCGCTGACCGGCGTGGTGCACGCCGCGGGCGTCCTGGACGACGCCGTCGTCGAGGGGCTCACGCCCCAGCGGCTGGACCGGGTGCTGCGGCCCAAGGCCGAGGCGGCGGTCCATCTGCACGAGCTCACCGCGCATCTGGAGCTGTCGGCGTTCGTGCTGTTCTCCTCGCTCGCGGGCGTGCTGGGCTCCGCCGGGCAGGGCAACTACGCGGCGGCCAACGCCTTCCTCGACGCCCTCGCCCGCGCCCGGCACGCCTCGGGACGGCCCGCGCTGTCCGTGGCGTGGGGCCTGTGGGCGGACGAGAGCGCGATGACCGGCGGGCTCGGCGAGGCGGACCGGCGCCGTATGGCGCGCTCCGGTATCGCGGCCCTGACCGCCGAGGAGGGCCTGGCGCTGTTCGACGCGGCCCTCGCCTCCGGAGCCCCGGCGGTGGCCGCGGCGCGTCTCGAACTCGGCACGCTGGACGGCGCCGAGGCGGACGCCCTCCCGGCCCCGCTGCGCGCCCTGGCCCCGGCGCCGCGCCGTACGGCAGCGGCGGCGGGGCAGCCCGCCGCTCAGGCCGCCGACCTGCGCGGCCGGCTGGCCCGCGCGCCCCGGCACGAGCGGCGGCACCTGGTGCTCGAAGCGGTACGCGGGGAGGTCGCCGCCGTGCTGGGGCACGCCACCCCCGAGCGGGTGACCGCCGACCGCCGGTTCCAGGACCTGGGCTTCGACTCGCTGACGGCGGTCGAGCTGCGCAACCGCCTGACCGCGGTGGCCGGTGTCCGGCTGCCGCCCACGCTGATCTTCGACCACCCCACGCCCGGTGCCCTCGCGGAGCGGCTGCGCGCCGACCTCGCGCCCGACACCGGTGCGGACAGCACGCCCGAGACGACCCCCGAGACGACCGAGGAGGCCGGGAACGGCAGCGAACCGACGGATGGCAACAGCGACCTGGACACGATGAACCCCGACGATCTGGTCCGCCTGGCACTCGGCGACAGCGAGTCCTGACCCCCCTGACCTGACAGGGATGTACGGAGAGAGCACGATGGCGTCCACCTCACCTCAGCAACTCGTCGACGCGCTGCGGGCCGCGCTGAAGGAGAACGAGCGGCTCCAGGCCGCCAACGCCCGCCTCACGGAACGCCAGGAGGAGCCGATCGCGATCGTCGCGATGGCCTGTCGCTACCCCGGCGGGGTCACCTCCCCGCGGGATCTGTGGCGGCTGGTCACCGACGAGGTGGACGCGGTCGGCCCGTTCCCGGCGGACCGCGGCTGGGACCTCGCCCAGCTGTACGACCCCGACCCGGACACGCCGCACACCTCCTACACCAAGGAGGGCGGCTTCCTGCACGAAGCGGCGCAGTTCGACGCGGAGTTCTTCGGCGTCTCGCCGCGCGAGGCGCACGCGATCGACCCGCAGCAGCGGCTGCTGCTGGAGACCGCCTGGGAGGCGTTCGAGGACGCGGGCATCGACCCGGGGTCGCTGCGCGGCAGCCGCACCGGGGTGTTCACCGGCGTCATGTACGGCGACTACATGACCCGCCTCTCCCCCGCGCCGGAGGAGTACGAGGGCTATCTGAGCACCGGCAGCGCGGGCAGCGTGGCGTCCGGGCGCGTCGCGTACACCTTCGGGCTGGAGGGGCCGGCCCTCACCGTGGACACCGCGTGCTCCTCGTCCCTGGTGACGCTGCACCTGGCCTGCGAGTCGCTGCGGCGCGGCGAGTCCTCGCTGGCGCTGGCGGGCGGGGCGACGGTGATGGCGACGCCGATGCCCTTCGTGGAGTTCAGCCGGCAGCGCGGGCTGGCACCGGACGGCCGCTGCAAGGCGTTCTCGGCGTCCGCCGACGGCACCGGCTGGTCGGAGGGCGCCGGGCTGGTGCTGCTGGAACGGCTCTCCGACGCGCGCCGGCACGGCCACCCCGTGCTGGCCGTCGTCCGCGGCTCCGCCGTCAACCAGGACGGCGCCAGCAACGGACTGACCTCGCCCAACGGCCCCTCCCAGGAGCAGCTCATCAGACAGGCGCTGGCCACCGCCGGGATCACCGCGGCCGAGGTGGACGCCGTCGAGGCGCACGGCACCGGCACCGCGCTGGGCGACCCGATCGAGGCGCACGCGCTGCTGGCCACCTACGGCGCCGAACGCTCCGCGCAGCAGCCGCTCCACCTGGGCTCCCTGAAGTCGAACATCGGGCACACCCAGGCCGCTGCCGGGGTCGGCGGCGTCATCAAGATGGTCATGGCGCTGCGCCAGGGCCTCCTTCCCCGGACGCTGCACGCCGACGAGCCCACCCCGCACGTGGACTGGTCCGGTGGGACCCTCGCGCTGCTGACCGAGACGATTCCGTGGCCCGCGCACGAGAGGCCGCGCCGGGCCGCCGTCTCCTCGTTCGGCATCAGCGGCACCAACGCGCACGTCATCCTGGAGCAGGCCGCCGAGCAGCAGAGCACGGGCGCGGAGCCCGAGCCCGCGCCCGAGCCCGCGCCGCCGCTGCCCGTCGTACCGTGCCTGCTGTCCGCGAGCAGCGAGGCGGCGCTGCCCGCGCAGGCCGACCGCCTCCACCAGTATCTGGCCGCCGACCCCGAGGCCCAGCACACCGGGCTGCTCGACCTCGGCTTCTCGCTGGCCACCGGACGCGGCCAACTGCCGCACCGCGCGGTGCTGTTCGCCGAGCACCGGGAGGGGCTGCTGGACGGGCTGCGCGCGCTGGCCGACGGCGCCCCGGGCCCGGACACCGTGCGGGAGGTGGCGGCCGAGGGCCGGACCGCGTTCCTGTTCGCCGGGCAGGGCTCCCAGCGGCACCGGATGGGCCGCGAGCTGTACCGGACGTTCCCGGCGTACGCGGCGGCCTTCGACGCGGTGTGCGCCGCGGCGGACCCGCATCTGGAGGGGCCGCTCGCCGAGGTGGTCTTCGCGGCCGAGGACTCCGCCGAGGGCGCGCTGCTGCACCGCACCGCGTACACCCAGCCCGCGCTGTTCGCCTGCGAGGTCGCCCTCTTCCGGCTGCTGGAGTCCTGGGGCGTCCGCCCGGACGCCGTGCTCGGGCACTCGGTCGGCGCCCTCGCCGCGGTGCACGCGGCCGGGGTCCTGTCCCTGGAGGACGCCGCCGAACTGGCCGCGGCCCGGGGCCGGATCATGGAGCGGCTGCCGGCCGGCGGCGCCATGGTGGCGCTGCGCGCCTCCGAGGAGGAGGCGGCCCGGCTGCTCGCGGGGCACGAGGACCTGGTCTCGCTCGCCGCCGTCAACGGCCCGCAGGCCACCGTGCTCTCCGGGGACCGGGAGGCGCTCGCCGCCGCCGTCGCGGAGTTCGAGGCGGGCGGCGGCAAGACGACCTGGCTGCGGGTCAGCCACGCCTTCCACTCGCCGCTGATGGACCCGGCCCTGGCGGAGTTCCGGTCCGTCGCCGAGCGCCTCGGCTACCGGGAGCCGCGGCTGACCGTCGTCTCGGATCTGACCGGGCGGCCTGCGGAGCCGGAGGAGCTGGCCGACCCCGAGTACTGGGTGCGGCACGCGCGGCACGCGGTGCGCTTCCAGGACGGCGTGCACAGCCTGGCCGGCCTGGGCTGCAACCGGTTCGTGGAGCTGGGTCCGGCCGGCGATCTGACCTCGATGGCCACGGACTGCCTCGCCGGTGCCGCCGGTGACCCCGGCGACCCCGGCGGCGCCGAGCGGGCCAGGGCGCCGCAGCACCGGCACACGCTGGTCCCGGCGCTGCGGCGGCGCAGGGCCGAGCCCGCGGCGCTGCTGGGCGCCGTCGCCCGGCTGCACGCCCGCGGCGGAGACGTCGACTGGGCCGCCGTCTTCGCGGGCCGCGGCGCCCGCCGCGCCCCGCTGCCGACGTACGCGTTCCAGCACCGCCCGTACTGGCTGGCGGCGCAGCCCGGCGCGGGCGACGGCCGCGCGGCCGGGCTCAGCGGGCTCGACCATCCGATGCTGACCGGCGTCACCGACCTGCCGGACGGGGAGGGGCTGCTGCTGACCGGGCGGCTCTCGCTCGCGGCGCACCCCTGGCTGACCGGCCACCGGGTCGGGGACGAGGTGCTGGTGCCCGGCACCGCGCTGCTCGACCTGGCGGTGCGCGCGGCCCGCGAGGCGGGCTGCGCCCTGGTGGAGGAGCTGCTGCTGGAGGCCCCGCTGATCGTGCCGGAGGACGCGGAGGTCCAGCTGCAGGTGTATGTCGCGGGGCCGGACGCGTCCGGCGCCCGCGACCTCACCGTCCGCTCCCGCCGTGGCAGCGGCGCCGGGCCGCACTCCTGGACACGCCACGCACACGGCACAGCAGCGCCCGGGGACGCCGACGGCAGCGACGCCGACAGCGGCTCCAGCACCGTCGACCCGGGGGCCGGGGCGGAGGCGTGGCCGCCGCCGGGGGCCGAGCCCGCCGCCGTGTCACCCGCCGCCCTCTACGCGGGGCTGGCCGCGAAGGGGCTGGTGTACGGCCCCGGGTTCCGAGGCGTCACGGCGATGTGGCGGCGCGGCGAGGACGTGTTCGCCGAGGTGGAGCCGGCCGGCGAGCGGCCGGCCGGCGCGGACGGCTACCCGCTGCACCCGGCGCTGCTCGACGCGGCGCTGCACCCGATCGCGCTCGGCGGCCTCATCGACGACGGCGGCGGCGCCGACGGCCGGACGTTCCTGCCCTACGCCTGGTCCGGCGTGCGGGTGCCGGGCACCGCCGGTACGGCGCTGCGCGTGCGGCTCGCCCCGGCGGGCGCGAGCGCGGTGCGCGTCGACGTGTCGGACACCGCGGGCCGGCCGGTCGCCTCCATCGGCTCGCTCGCGCTGCGGCCGCTCGCCGCGAGCGCCGCCGCCGACCGGCCGGACGGGCTGTACCTGCCGTCCTGGGAGCAGTTGCCCGCGCTGCCCGCCGCGCCGCCGCCGGGCCACCCGGCCCTGCTCGGCGGGTACGAGGACGAGGGCTGGGCGGACCTGGGCGACGCGCTGCGGGCCGCGGCCCCGCACGCGTACCGCGATCTGGCCGCGCTGGACGGCGCGCTCGACGCGGGCGAGCCCGCGCCGGACCTGCTCGTGCTGCCCTGCCCGCACCCCGGGGACGGCGCGGCGGCGGACGCCGGGGCCGTGCACGGGGTGCTGCGGGAGGTGCTGGACACCGTGCAGCACCTGCTCGCCGACGACCGGCTGGCAGGCACCCGGCTCGCGGTGGTCACGCGGGGCGCCCTCGCGGTGGGCGGCGAGCAGCATCCCGGGTCGCTCGCCCACCGCGCGGTGTGGGGGCTGCTGCGCTCGGCGCAGGCCGAACACCCGGACCGCTGCACGCTGCTCGACACCGATGCCGCACACGGCTCGCGGCAGGCTCTGCCGTCCGCACTCGCCGGGGGCGAGCCGCAGCTCGCGCTGCGCGGCGGCACGGCGCACCGCCCGGCGCTCACCGCGGCGGAACCGGAGGGGACGCTGCGGCCGCCCGCCGGCACGGAGCACTGGCATCTGGACTACGTCGGCAAGGAGACCTTCGCGAATCTGTCCCTTCAGCCGTGGCCGCAGGCCGCGGAGCCCCCGGCTGCGGGCCAGGTCCGGGTGCGGATGCGGGCCGCGGGCCTCAACTTCCGCGATGTGCTGCTGTCCCTGGGGGTGATCCCGCCGTCCGTCGACGGGCACGCCGCGGAGGCCGGGCAGGGCGGCGAGGGCGCCGGAGTCGTCCTCGATGTCGGCCCCGGCGTCACCGACCTGCGCCCCGGCGACCGGGTGACGGGGCTGTTCTACGGCATCGGCCCGGTCTCGGTGACCGACCGCAGACTGGTGTGCCGGATCCCGGACGGCTGGTCCTTCCGCCAGGCGGCGGCGGTCCCCGTGACCTATGTGACCGCCTACTACGGGCTGGTGGACCTGGCCGGGCTGAGCGCGGGCGAGTCGGTGCTCGTCCACGCCGGCACCGGCGGCGTCGGCACCGCGGCCCTGCAGATCGCCCGCCATCTGGGGGCCGAGGTGTATGCGACGGCCGGCCCGGCCAAGTGGCACGCGCTGCGCGCGGCCGGGCTGCCGGACGAGCGCATCGCGTCCTCCCGGAGCCTCGACTTCGAGCGCGGTTTCCTGGAGAGCACCCGGGGCGCGGGCGTGGACGTGGTGCTCAACTCCCTGGCCGGGGAGTACGCCGACGCCTCGCTGCGCCTGCTGCCGCGCGGCGGGCGGTTCCTGGAGATGGGCAAGACCGACCGGCGGGACGCCGCCGACGTGGCGGAGCGGCACCCCGGCGTCTCGTACCACCCCTACGACCTGCGCGACCCGGGCCCTGACCGGATCCAGGAGATCCTCACGGCGCTGCTGGAGCTGTTCGAGCGGGGCGCGCTCGCTCCGCCGCCGGTCGCGGCCTGGGACATCCGGCACGCTCCGGACGCCTTCCGGTATCTGAGCGAGGCCCGGCACATCGGCAAGGTCGTGCTGGACCTGGCCGGTGACGAGCCGTGGGACACCGGCCGCGCCGTCCTCGTCACCGGAGGGCTGGGCTGGCTGGGGCGGCTCGCGGCGCGCCGCCTGGTGGCCGGGCACGGGGTGCGGGAGCTGGTGCTGATGGGCCGCGGCGCCCCCGGCGAGGAGGCCGGGAGGGAGCTGGCGGAGCTGCGCGGGCTGGGCGCCGAGGTGCGCACCGTGGCCTGCGACGCGGCCGACCGGGAGGCGCTGGCCGCCGCCCTGGACGAGCTGGCCCGCGACGGCGTCCGCGTCGGCGGCGTCGTGCACGCGGCCGGTGTCCTGGACGACGGGCTGGTGACGTCCCTGACGCCGGACCAGCTGGGCCGGGCCCTGCGGCCGAAGGTGGACGCGGCGCTGCATCTGCACGAGCTGACCGCGCACCTCGACCTGTCCGCCTTCGTGGCGTTCTCCTCGCTCGCCGGCACCCTCAGCTCCCCCGGGCAGGCCGGGTACGCCGCCGGGAACGCCTTCCTCGACGGCCTGATGGAGCACCGGCGTTCGACCGGACGCGCCGGCGTGTCGCTGGTGTGGGGCCTGTGGGAGGGCACCGGCGGCATGGGCGCCGGGCTGACGGACGCGGACGTCGCCCGGATGGCGCGGGTGGGGGTGGTGCCGCTGACCGCCGAGCAGGGCCTGGACCTGCTGGACGCCGGGGTGCGCCGGAACCGGCCGGTCGCGGTGGCCGCCGGGTGGGATCTGGAGGCGCTGCGGGCCGCGGCCGAGCGCGGCGGCGCCGTACCGGCGCTGCTGCGCGGCCTGGTGCCCGCCGCCGCGCCGCCGGAGGCCGGCGGGACGGTCTCGGCGGGCCCGGCCGCCGCGGGCTCCCCGGGAGTGGACGCCGGGAGCGGCGACCGGCTGCTGGGCACCGTGCTCCACGAGGTCGCGGCCGTCCTCGGGCACGCCTCCGGTACGGCGGTGGACCCGCACGGCGCCTTCGACCAGGCCGGGTTCGACTCGCTGACCGCCGTGGAGCTGCGCAACCGGCTGGCCACCGCCACCGGGGTCAAGCTGCCCGCCACCTTCATCTTCGACTGGCCCACCCCGGTCGAACTCGTCGACCACCTGCGCGGGCAGCTCCAGGCCGGCGACGGGGACGGCGCGGAGGCCGCCCTGAGTCTGTTCGCCGAGATCGCCCGGCTCGAAGCCGCGGTCGCGGACCACCCGCTCAGCGACGCGCAGCGCACCACCGTGGGCGACCGGCTGCGCGACCTGCTGACCAAACTGAGCTCTACGACGGAGGACTAGCGTGGGCACCACCGAGACGACACCGGCCGCACCGGGCGGCCGCTCCGCACCGGCGTCCGGCGCCGCGCCGGGGCCGCAGGCGGCCCGCCGGTGGGTCCGGCCGCTCCGCACGGGGCGGCCCGGCGCAGCGCGGCTGGTGTGCTTCCCGCACGCCGGCGGCGCCGCGAACAGCTTCGCCGCGCTGTCGGCCGCGCTGCCCGAGGACGTCGAGCTGCTGGCCGTCCAGTACCCCGGGCGGCAGGACCGGCGGGCCGAGGGGTTCGCCGAGGACATCGGGGCGCTGGCCGCCGGGGCCGCCGAAGCGCTGGCCGACGCGTACGCCGACCGCCCGCTGTTCCTCCTCGGCCACAGCATGGGGGCGCTCGCGGCGTTCGAGACGGCCCGGCTGCTCCGGCAGCGGGCGGCGGTGGCGCGGCTGTTCGTGTCGGCCGCCCGGCCCCCGTCGCAGGACTGGGGGGAGCAGGACGTGGACGCGCTCGCCGACGACGAGGTCGTGGCCGAGCTGCGCCGGCTGGGCGGCGTACCCGAGCCGCTGCTGCGGGACCCGGAGACGGTGCGCGAGGTGCTGCGCGTGCTGCGCGCCGACCACCGCGCGCTGCGCCGCTACCGGTGCGCGGACGACGCCGCCGTGACGGTCCCGCTCACCGTGCTCCTCGCCGAGGAGGACCCGAAGAACAGCGCCGGGCAGATGCGGGACTGGGCGCGGCACACCACCGGGCCGTACGGCCTGGAGCTGCTGGAGGGCGGCCACTTCGCGCTGACCGAGCGGGGCGAGGCGGTCGCGCCGCTGCTGGCCCGGTATCTGCGCCGGGACCTGGAAGGGGCGGCGGAGGGCTCCCCCGGTGCCGCAGCCGACGCGCCCCCCTCGGCGCTGATCCGGGACATCCTGCTGGGCGGCCTGCGAGGCCGGCGCCCCGCGCTGTCCACCGACCTGACCACGCTGGAGGACGCGGCCCGCGAGGCGCTGGAGCCGCACGCGTACGGCTACGTCGCCGGCAACGCGGGAACCGGCGGGACGGGCCGCGCCAACCGTGCGGCGTTCGACCGGTGGCAACTGGTGCCGAGGATGCTGCGCGACTCCAGCACGCGCGATCTGACGGTGCGGCTGCTCGGGCAGCGACTGCCCGCTCCGGTGCTGCTCGCGCCCATCGCCGCGCAGGAGGTGGTGCACCCCGAGGGCGAACTGGCCACGGCGCGCGGCGCGGCGGAGGCGGGGCTGCCCCTGGTGCTGTCCACATTCGCGTCCCGTTCGCTGGAGGAGGTGGCGCGGGCCGCCGGGGACGCGCCGCGCTGGTTCCAGCTGTACTTTCCCGCGGACCGGGCGCTGGCCGAGTCCCTGGTGCGCCGGGCCGAGTCGAGCGGCTACTCGGCGCTGGTCCTCACCGTCGACGCGCCGCACTTCGGCTACCGCCCGGCGGACCTCGACGCGGCCTACTCGCCGTTCCTGCGGGGCACCGGCATCGCCAACTTCACCGGCGACCCCGCCTTCCGGGCCGGGCTGCCCGAGGACGCCGGGGACGCCGGGGACGCCGACGGCCTCGCGGTCGTCGGGCACTGGGCGCGGATCTGCACCGACGCCTCCTTCACCTGGGACGACCTGCCGTGGCTGCGCCGTCTGACGGACCTGCCGCTGCTCGTGAAGGGGCTGCTGCACCCGGACGACGCCCGCCGGGCGCTGGCGGGCGGCGCGGACGGCGTGGTCGTCTCCAACCACGGCGGGCGGCAACTCGACGGCAGCGTCGCGGCGCTGGACGCGCTGCCCGCGGTGCGTGCCGCCGTCGGCGACGGCGTCCCTGTGCTGATGGACTCCGGGGTGCGCTCCGGCACCGACGTGCTCAAAGCCCTCGCGCTGGGCGCGGACGCGGTGCTCTGCGGCAGGCCGTATGTGTACGGGCTGGGTCTCGACGGGCAGCGGGGCGTCAGCCATGTGCTGCGCGCGCTGCTGGCCGACCTCGACCTCGCGCTGGCCCTCGCGGGCTGCCCGTCCGCCGCCGGGGTCCCCGCCGGTACGATCACCCCGTCAGGGCCGCTCCCGACGGTTTCCGAGCAGGACAGGACGCAGCGATGACGACCACTCCCCGATCCCACGCCGCACGCCGCGGCGGCTGGATACGCCGGTACCACGAGTCGCGGGGCACCGGCCCCGCGCTGGTCTGCTGCCCGCACGCGGGCGGCTCGGCCTCGGCGTACTTCTCCCTGTCGGCGGCGCTGTCCGGCACCGCCGACGTGCTGATCGCGCAGTATCCCGGCCGGCAGGACCGCATCGGCGAGGCGCCGCTGGAGGACATCGGGCAACTCGCGGACCAGCTGGCCGAGGCGCTGGCGCCCTGGCAGGAGCGGCCCCTGGCGCTGTTCGGGCACAGCATGGGCTCGGTCGTGGCGTACGAGACGGCGCTGCGGCTGGAGCGGAGCGGCCACGGTCCGGTCGGCCTGATCGTGTCGGGCCGCGCCGCGCCGTCCGTGCGGCAGGACCGGGGCATCCACCGGCTGGACGACGCGGGCATCGCCGCGCAGCTGGCCGAGCTCGCGGGCACGCCGCAGGCGCTGTTCGAGGACCCGGAGCTGCTGGAGACGGTGCTGCCGCCGGTGCGCGCCGACTTCCGCGCGGTGGAGACCTACCAGGACCTGTCGGGCGGCGCGGTCGGGTGCCCGCTCAGCGCCTACTGCGGCCGGGACGACACCGATGTGCCGCGCGACGGGTTCCTCGCCTGGGGCGGGCACACGACGGCGGCGTTCCGCACCGAGCTGTTCGAGGGCGGGCACTTCTATCTGCAGGACCGGGAGCGGGAGGTGGCCCAGGCGATCGCACGGGACCTGGCGTCCTTCGCCTGACGCGCGCAGCGCGCTCCGCGCACACCTCGGAGCCCTCCCGCCGGCACGCGGGAGGGCTCCGAGGCGGTCACGGCGCCGGCTCAGGGAGCGTTCGGCTCCGGGGCGAGGCGGACCGGCATGCTGCTGTGGCCGTGGCCGAAGTTGGAGAACAGCCTCCTGGGCTCGCCCGCCAGCTCGATGTCGGCGACCATGGAGCACAGCGCCTCCAGCATGGCCAGCATATGGACCCGCCCGAGGTAGGCGCCGAGGCAGAAGTGCGGCCCGTGCCCGAAGCTGACGTGCTTGTTGGGGGTGCGCGCCAGGTCGAAGGTGTACGGGTCGGTGAAGACCTCCTCGTCGAAGTTGGCGGAGATGTTCCACATGGTGATGATCTCGCCCTCCCGGATGGTGTGCCCGCGCAGCGGCACGTCCTCCAGGGCGTGGCGGCCGAAGTGCATCGTGGGTGTGGTCCAGCGCAGGATCTCCTCGGCCGCGGTCTCCCGGGCGACCTCCCCGCTCTTGAGTTTCCGCCACTGCTCGGGGTAGTCGCTGAAGGCGAGGACGGCCCAGGCGGCGGTGGCCCGGCTGGACTCGTCACCGCCCAGGATCAGGCTGTAGGACTGGAGGATGATCTCCTCGTCCGTCAGCGGTTCGCCGTCGACGGTGGCGGTGGCCAGGGTGCTGAGGACGTCCTCGCCGGGGTCGGCGCGGCGCTCCGCGAGGAGCTGGGAGATATAGAAGACGATCTCGTTGCGGGCCATCACCGACTCCAGCTCGGAGTCCTCGGAGCTGTAGCGGGAGAGGGTCTGCGCGTTCCAGTCCACGACCTGCTCCCGGTCGGCTGCCGGGATGCCCATGAGGTCGCCGATGGTGTGGATCGGGATCTGGTCGGCGACCTCGGTGGCGAAGTCCACCGTGCCGCGCTCCACCGCCTGCCGGACCAGCCGCCGGGTGCGGGCGCGCACGTTGTCGACGACGGGCTTGAGGACCCGCGGCGAGAAGGACTTCATCATCAGGTTGCGGATCTCGCGGTGCCGGGGCCCGTCGGTGACCGCGAGCATCTTGCCGGCGGCGGAGTCCTCCCCCTGCAGCAGCGTCGTCAGGACGTTGCCGCGCTCGGAGGTGTAGCGCTTGTTGTCGCGGTACGCGGCCACGATGTCCTCGTACCGGGACAGGACCCAGAACCCGGGCAGTCCTCCGCTGCCGGGGTGCCAGTACACGGGGTGGTGCTCGCGGTAGGACCGCCACATCCTGCGCGCGTCGTGGTCGAGGAAGGTCTGCGGGTCGGTGAGGTCCAGGGCGGTCGGGTCCGCCGCCACCTCTGCTGGGGCTGCCATGGGGCGTTCTCCTTCGGGCCGGGCTCTCGCGCCGGCGGTGCGGTTGCGGGGCGGGCTCAGGGGGAGCAGGCGGTCAGGGTGCGGGGCGGATGCGCCGGACGCCGGGCGCCGGACGCCGTGGGCGCGCTCCCCCCGGCCCCGGCGGGTCCGGGCAGCGTGCCCACGGGCCGGTCCGGGCGGACCGCGGCGGCGGCCAGCAGCGCCTCCAGGCGCCGGGCCAGCGCCCGGACCGCGGCGGCGCCGTACAGCGCGGTGTCGTACGTCAGGACACCGCTCAGGTCTCCGGCGCCGGTCCTGGTGAACTCCACGGCCAGGCCGGACTCGGGCGGCAGGCACGTCGGGTGGAACTCGCGTACGGCCAGTCCCGGCGGGTCGGCGGGCGGCGCGGGCGGCTCCCGCAGCGCCACCGTGACCGGCAGCGGCGCGGGACCGGCGCCCCGGTCCGGCAGCCAGGCGTCGGCGACCCGCCCGAACGGCACGTCCTGGTGGGCGAGGGCTTCCGCGACGGTACGGGCGTTCTGTGCGAGCTGCCGTGCGAAGGGCGTGCCGTCGCGGACGGTCCCGCGCAGCACGAGGGGGTTGGCGAAGGCGCCGACCAGGCGGTCCAGTCCGGGCCCGCCACGACCGCCGGCGACGGTCGCCAGCGCCACGTCCGGCTGCCGGGCCTCCTGCGCGCACAGCACCTGGCAGGCCGTGAACAGGCCGTCGAACAGGGTGCCGGCGTGCTGCCGGGCCAGCCGCTCCAGCGCTCCGCTGACCGCCGCCGGCACCCGGAGCGCGCACCGTGCGCCCTCCCCCGGCGGCCCGCCGGGCGCCGGGCCGCCGCCGGGCGGCCTGGGCGCGGGCAGCCCGGCGAGCCGCTCGCGCCAGTGGTCGAGCTGTGCGGCCAGCCCGGTCTCGGTCACCTGCTCGCGCAGCCGGGCCGCGTGGTCGGGGTAGCGGACCGGGAGCGCCGGCAGCCGGTCCGGCCTGCCGTCCACGGCCGCCGCGTACAGCTCGCACAGCTCCGCGGCGACGACGTCCCGCGACCGGGCGTCGGCGGTGGCGCGGTGCGTGCACAGCACCAGCAGGTGCTCGCTCCGGGCCAGCCGGACCAGCAGGGTGCGCAGCACCGGCCCGGAGGCGAGGTCGAACGGCCGGGTGACCGCCTCCCGGATCCGGGCCCCGGCCTCCCGGACCCGGGCCGCCCGGTCGGCGGCGCGGCCCGGCGCGGCCCCGGCGCTCTCCAGCTCGACCGGGCCGGCGGGCCACACCTGCTGGCGGGGCCGGCCGTCCACGGTGCCGAAGGTGGTGCGCAGCGGCTCGTGCCGGGCGACGAGCCGCTGTACGGCCTGGACCAGCGCCTGCCGCCGCAGCTCGCCGTGCAGCCGGAACGCGAAGACCGAGCGGTCGTACACCCCGTACGGCCCGCTCCGCTGCCGCGTCCACAGCCGCTCCTGCCCCGGGGCGAGCGGGGCGCCGGGGGCGGTCACGGCACGCGCAGCGGGAGGGACCATACGCCGGTGAAGTCCGGGGGCGTCAGGAACGACGGCGGGTTGTCCGGGTCGGTGCGCAGCTCGGGGTACCGGTCGAAGAGGATGTCCAGCGCCACCCGGCCCTCCAGCCGGGCCAGCGGCGCGCCCAGGCAGAAGTGGATGCCGCGGCCGAACCCGAGGTGCGGGTTGGGGTCCCGGGTCGGGTCGAACACATGCGGGTCGGCCCAGGCGTTCGCGTCCCGGTTGGCCGCCGACAGCCACACCATGAGCACCTCGCCCTCGGGGATGTGCCGCCCGCCCAGCTGCACATCGCGGGTGGTGGTGCGGTAGTTCGCCGCGAGCGGGGTGAGGTAGCGCAGCGACTCCTCGACCAGGGACGGCACCAGCGAGCGGTCCTTGCGCACCAGCGCGTCCGCGTCGCGGAAGGCGTCCAGGCACAGCATGGTGTTGCCGAGCAGCATGGTGGTGGTGATGTGCCCCGCGAACAGCAGCAGGTTGGCGAAGTTGACGATCTGCCGGTCGCTCAGCCGGTCGCCGTCCACCTCGGACTCCACCAGCTTGGTCAGCAGGTCCTCGCGCGGCTTGGTGCGCCGCTCGCTGACGTGCTCCAGCAGGTAGAAGCCCATCTCCATGGCGGACTCGGCCTGGTAGTCGAGCCGGCGCTCGTGCTCCTCGCCGCCGGCGCGGACGGTGAGCTGGCCGCGGGCCTCCAGGTTCTGGTCCCCCCAGTTCTTGAGCATCTCGCGGTCGCTGCGGGGCAGGCCGAGCAGATCGCAGATGACGATCACCGGCAGCGGGTAGGCCAGCGCCTCCACCAGGTCGAAGCGGTCGCCCTCCACCTGGTCCAGCAGCTCGTTGGTGAGCTCGTGGATCCGGGGCTCCATGCCGGTCACCATCTTGTGCGTGAAGGTGCGGCTGACCAGCTTGCGCAGCTTCTTGTGCCCCGGCGGGTCGGCCTGCGACAGATTGCCGTCGAAGGCCACCTCCGTCTCCTCCTTGGAGGAGGCGAACCGGGAGGCGACGCCGGAGGAGTAGGTCGCGAAGTCGTTGATGATCTCCATGGCCTCCGCGTAGCCGTAGACGTGCCACATGCCCGTCTCGTCGTCGAAGGCCACCGGCTGATCGGGCTGGGCCCCCCGCAGCCACGGATGCTGCGGATGGATGTCCCAGTGCTCTACGGGGTCGGTCATCGGTTCTCCCGGGCGTTGTTCGCGGGCGTGGGATGTGCTGGGGGTGTGCGGGATGGG
>NZ_JAAKZZ010000121.1 GCF_011045075.1 Streptomyces boncukensis | reverse complement strand
GTCCTGGACGGGGTCCGTCTCGGCGAGCCAGGCGGCAACTTTGTCCACGGCCGGGCGGCAGCCGCCGCAGCCGGTGGTGGCGCGGGTGGCGGCGGCCAGCTCATCGGTGGACTTCGCGCCGGCGTGCCAGGCGGACCGCAGCGCGCCCTTGGTGACGCTGTTGCAGCGGCACACCGTGCTGTGGTCCGGCAGCGCGGCGGGCCCGCCGTCGCCCTCCGGGGGCAGCGCGCGGCCCAGCATCAGGGCGAGCCGGTCGGAGGGCGCGGGCGCGCCCCGGTCGTAGAGCTGGATGAGCCCGGCCGCGGCGTCCGGTACGCCGAGCAGGATGGCGCCGGTGACCCGGCCGCCGCGCAGCACCAGCTTGGTGTACCGCTCGCGGGTGGGGTCCTCCAGCCGCAGCACCTCGGCCTCGTCGCCCCGCTCACGCCGCCCGTGCTGCCCGTCGTGCCCGTGCTGCCCGTCGTGCTCGTGCTGCTCGTGCAGCGGGTCGCCGAGGCAGGCGAGTTCGATACCGGCGGCCTTGAGCCGGGTGACCTGCGGAGTGCCGGTGTAGCGGGCGTGCGGGTCGGCGCCGGTGAGCCGCGCGGCCAGCACCGCCGCCTGCTCCCAGCCGGGCTGGACGAGGCCGGGCGCGGTCGCGGCGCAGTCGCCGAGGGCGTGGACGTCGGGGTCGCTGGTGGTCATCGCGTCGTCCACCGCTATCCCCGCCGGGTCGACGGCCAGCCCGCACGCCTCGGCGAGCCCCGTCTCGGCACGTGCGCCGGTCGACAGCAGCAGCCCGGACGCGGCCAGCGTGTCCCCGTCGTCCAGCTCCAGTCCGCGTGCCGGGTTCCAGCCGGTCGCGGTGACGCCGGTGCGCACCCGCACGCCGGTGCGGCGCAGCGAGCGCGCCAGCACCCGCCCCGCCGCCGCGTCGAGCTGCCGGTCCATGACGTACGGCGCCGGGTGCACCACGGTGACGGCGACGCCGCGCGCGGCCAGCGCCCGCGCCGCCTCCAGCCCCAGCACGCCGCCGCCGAGCACGGCCAGCGTGCCGCCGCGCGCCCGGGTGCGGTCCGCGAGGGCCCGCAGCCGGCGCGCGTCCGCGAGGGTGCGCAGCGCGGTGACGCCGCGCTCCCGCAGCCCGGGGAGCGGCGGTACGACGGCCCGCGCGCCGGTCGCCAGCACCAGCCGGTCGTAGCCGAGCCGCTCGCCCTCCGAGGTGGTCACGGTGTGCGCGGCGCGGTCGACGGCGGTGACGGTGACGCCCGTGCGCACGCCGCCCGGTCCGCCGTCCGCTTCGTCCGCCGCCAGCCCGAGGTCCCCCTCGGTGAGCGTCCCGGCCAGCAGCGAGGGCAGCAGCACCCGGTTGTACGCGGGGCGGTGCTCGGCGCCCAGCACCGTGAGCCGGATCCGCTCGCCGTGCGGGTCGTGCCGCCGGACCTCCCCGGCGAGCCGGGCGCCGACCATGCCGTTGCCGACGACCACCACCCGCGTCGGCGCCCTCATCGCACGGGCTCCAGCCGGGCGGCGCAGAGCTTGAACTCCGGCATTCCGCTGACCGGGTCGAGGGCCGGGTTGGTGAGCCCGTTGGCGGCCCCGTCGCCGGGGAAGTGGAAGGGGAGGAAGACCGTGTCGGGCCGCATGCTGTCCACGTACCGGGTGCGGGCGAGCACGGTGCCGCGCCGCGAGACCACCCGCGCCGGGTCGCCGTCCCGCAGCCCGGCGCCGCGCGCGGTGTCCGGGTGCACCTCGACGTACATCTCGGGCGCCACGTCCAGCAGCTCCGGCACCCGCCGGGTCTGCGCGCCCGACTGGTAGTGCTGCAGCAGCCGCCCGGTGGTGGCGTACAGCGGGTGCTCCGCGTCGGGCAGCTCGTCGCCGTCCCGGTGCTCCACGGGCAGGAACCGCGCCCGCCCGTCCGGGTGCGCGAACCGCTCCAGGAACAGCCGCGGCGTCCCCCGCGCGCCGGGCACGCACTCCGCGCCGCCCGGCCGGGCCGGTGCCGACGCTGACGCCGGTGCCGACGCCGACGCCGGTGCCGACGCCGACGGCACCGGCCAGTACACCGGGTCGCCCGCGTCCAGGTGCTCCGGGTCCACGCCCGCGTAGTCCGCCGGACCGCCCGCCGAGGCGCGGCGCAGCTCGGACAGCACGGCTTCCGGGTCGGCGGGGAACTCCTCCGGGCGCCGTCCCAGCCGTACGGCCAGGGACCGGAGCACCTCCAGGTCCGTACGGACCCCGGGGGGCGGGGACAGGGCGCGGCGGCGGCGCAGGACCCGGCCCTCCAGGCTGGTCATGGTGCCGGACTCCTCGGCCCACTGGGCCACCGGCAGCACCACGTCGGCCAGCTCGGCCGTCTCGGAGCGGACGAAGTCCGCGACGACCAGCAGGTCGAGGGCGCGCAGCCGGTCGAGGACGCGGCGGCTGCGCGGGGCCGAGACCGCCGGGTTGGACCCCATCACCAGCAGCGCCGCGGGCCCGCCGGGCGTGCCGAGCGCGTCCAGCAGCTCCCAGGCGCTGCGCCCGGGGCCGGGCAGCGTGTCCGGGTCCACGCCCCACACGGCCGCCACATGGGCCCGCGCCGCCGGGTCGTCGAGCCGCCGGTAGCCGGGCAGCTGGTCGGCCTTCTGACCGTGCTCGCGGCCGCCCTGGCCGTTGCCCTGTCCGGTGAGGCAGCCGTAGCCGGAGCCGGGGGTGCCGGGCAGGCCGAGGGCGAGGGCGAGGTTGATCCAGGCGGAGACGGTGTCGGTGCCCTTGCTGTGCTGCTCGGCCCCGCGCCCGGTGAGGATGTGCGCGCGGCGCGCCCCGGCGAGCGTGGCGGCGGCCCGCCGCAGGTCGGCGACGGCGACCCCGGTCAGCCGCTCCACCCGCTCCGGCCACCAGCGTGCGACGCGGCGCCGTACCTCCGTCCAGCCGCTGGTGCGCTCCGCGCGGTACGCGGTGCGCGCGGGGGTGTCCAGATGGCCGTCCGCGAGGGCGATGTGCAGCAGCCCGAGCGCCAGCGCCAGGTCGGTGCCGGGAGCGGGCGCCAGATGCAGCCCGCCGCCGTCCTCGGCCGCCTCGGCGGTGGCGGTGCGGCGCGGGTCGACGACGATCAGCCGGGCCGGGTCGAAGTGCCCCATGAGCGGCGGCATGGTCTCGGCCGGGTTGGCGCCGACGAGCGCCACCGCCTCGGAGCCGTCCAGGTCGGTCACCGGGAACGGCAGGCCGCGGTCCAGTCCGAAGGCCCGGTTGCCCGCGGCGGCGGCCGACGACATACAGAACCGGCCGTTGTAGTCGATCTGCGAGGTGCCCAGCGCGATCCGGGCGAACTTGCCCAGCGCGTACGCCTTCTCGTTGGTCAGCCCGCCGCTGCCGAAGACGGCGGCGCTGTCCGGGCCGCGCTCCGCGCGCAGCGCGGCGAGCCGCCCCGCGACCAGGTCGAGGGCCTCGTCCCAGCCGGCGGGGCGCAGTGTGCCGCCCTTGCGGACGAGCGGTGTGGTGAGCCGTTCGTCCGAGTCCAGCAGCGCGGCGGACGTCCAGCCCTTCTGGCACAGCCCGCCGCGGTTGGTGGGGAACGCGCGCGGGGTGACGGCCGTCCGGCCGGTGGCCGGGTCGGGGGTGAGGGTCATGGCGCACTGCAGGGCGCAGTACGGGCAGTGCGTGTCGGTACCGGAGGTGCCAGCGGTGCCGGAGGTTCCAACGGTGCCGGAGGTTCCAACGGTGCCGGAGGTTCCAACGGTGCCGGAGGTGCCGGGGGCGTTCGCGGTGTGCGGGTGCGCGGCCATCCGCCTCACGCCCAGACCGGTTCGGCGGCGGGCGTCCGGCGCAGATACACGGCCCACGTCACCACCAGGCAGATCCCGTAGAACACCAGGAACCCGACCAGCGCAGGCACCCCGTCGCCGGTCGCCTGGTACGACTGGCGGAACGCCAGGTTGATGCCGACGCCGCCGAGCGCGCCGACCGCGCCGGAGATGCCGATGACGGCACCGGCCCGGCGGCGGCCCTCGTCGCGGCCGGCGGAGGTGGCGGCGTAGATCCCGGGGATCATCTTGTATGTGGAGCCGTTGCCGACCCCGGCCAGCAGGAACAGCGCGGCGAAGGCGAGGACGAACAGGGCGAGCGAGCCGGCCGCCGAGGCGCCCAGCGCCCCGAGCGCGCCCAGCCCCAGCCCGCAGAACGCCCACACGGAGACCAGCGCCCCGCCCCAGCGGTCGGCGAGGTGCCCGCCCAGCGGCCGGGCCAGCGAGCCCAGCAGCGGCCCCAGGAAGGTGAGGGCCGCCGCCTGCACGGGGGTGCGGCCGAAGTCGTTCTGCAGCACCAGCCCGAACGCGAAGCTGAAGCCGATGAACGAGCCGAAGGTGCCGATGTAGAGCAGCGAGATGATCCAGCAGTGGCGGTCGCGCAGCACCGCGCGGTACGAGGAGTAGTCGGTACGGGCGCTCGCCAGGTTGTCCATGCGGCGGTACGCCATCCAGGCGGCCAGCAGCAGCGCGGGGACGAACAGCAGCGGCAGCAGCTCCGGGTTGTGCACCCCGGCGGCGCCCATCACGGCCAGGCCCAGGAGCTGCACGGTGGCGACGCCGAGGTTGCCGCCGCCCGCGTTGAGCCCGAGGGCCCAGCCCTTCTCGCGCTCGGGGAAGAAGTGGTTGATGTTCACCATGGAGGAGGCGAAGTTTCCGCCGCCCAGCCCCGCGACAGCGGCGCACAGCAGCAGCGCCCAGAACGGGGTGCCCGGGTTCCGCATCAGCGCGAACGCCAGCACGGTGGGGACGAGCAGCACCAGCGCGCTGAAGACGGTCCAGTTCCGCCCGCCGAACCGGGTGACGGCGAAGCCGTACGGCAGCCGCAGCGCGGCGCCGACCAGGGAGACCACGGACACCAGCAGGAACTTGTCGTCCGGGGTGACCGAGAAGCCGTTCTCCGCCGTCATGAAGAGGGCGAGCACGGACCACAGGCTCCATACGCCGAAGCCGATGTGCTCGGCGTACACCGAGAGGAACAGGTTCCGCCGTGCGGTACGCCGCCCCTCCCGCGCCCAGAACGCGGGATCCTCGGGCTCCCACTGGGCGATCCACCGCTGTGTCACGTCGGCCTCCTCATCCGCAGGGCAGGAGCTCCGACGCTAGAAACCTGCTATTACCTCACGGTGTCCGTACGTAACACGGACGCAAGCTCTTCCTCACCTCGGCGGGACCCCGCGTGTGAGCGATGACTTCCGGCGCCGCGGCTGGTCTGTTCAGTGCAGCGTTTTGCAACGTGCTCAGCGTGCTCAACGTGCTCAGCGTGTTCGGACACGAGACCCGGGAGGCATCCCATGGCCACGCTCCACAAGATCACCCCCTGTCTCTGGTACGACGGGCAGGCGGAGGAGGCGGCGAACTTCTATGTCTCGCTGTTCCCCGACTCCCGGATCACCGGCGTCCAGCGGTACAGCGAGGCGGAGCCCAGCGCGGCGGGCAGCGTCATGGTCGTCACCTTCGAGCTGGCGGGCCAGCCGCTGATCGGGCTGAACGGCGGACCCCAGTTCCACTTCACCGAGGCGATCTCGCTGCAGATCGGCTGCGACTCGCAGGAGGAGGTGGACGAGCTGTGGGGGAAGCTGACGGCGGACGGCGGCGAGGAGTCCCAGTGCGGCTGGCTCAAGGACAGGTACGGGCTGTCCTGGCAGGTCGTGCCGCGACGGCTCTTCGAGCTGCTGGAGGACCCGGACGCGGGCAGGGTCACCCGTGTCACCCAGCGGATGTACACGATGCGCAAGATCGAGATCGCCTCCCTGGAGGAGGCCGCCAAGGCGTGACCTGGCGGCCCCGGAATCCGGGGAGCGGCGAGCGGAGAGCGGAGAGCGGAAGGTCAGCTCTCCGCCGTCGCCGCGACCCAGCGGTCCAGCACCTCGCGGGCGGCGCCCGAGTCCAGGGCGCGGGCAGCGCGCTCCACGGCGGGCCCGATCTGCTCCGCGAGGGATCCCCCGCCCGGATCGAGGGCGACCAGCGCGGCCGCCGCGTTCAGCAGCACCGCGTCCCGCACCGGGCCGCGCTCCCCCTGGAGCAGCCGCCGGGCCACGTCCGCGTTGTACGCGGCGTCGGCGCCGCGCAGCGCCTCGACGGGCACCAGGTCGATCCCCACGTCGCGGGGGTCGAAGTGCTCCTGGCGCACCGTGCCGTCGCGGACGACCCACACCGTGGACGTCGACGTCGTGGTCAGCTCGTCCAGCCCGTCGTCGCCCCGGAACACCAGCGCGGAGGAGCCCCGCACCGCCAGCACGCCCGCGATGATGGGCGCCATCCGGGCGTCCGCGACGCCGGTCGCCTGGGCGCGCACCCGGGCCGGGTTGGTGAGCGGGCCGAGGAAGTTGAACGGGGTGGGGACCCCCAGCTCCTTGCGCGCGCTGGCGGCGTGCCGCAGCGCGGGGTGGAACTTGAGCGCGAAGCAGAAGGTGATGCCCGCCTCGCCGGCCACCTCGGCCACCCGGCGGGGCGACAGCTCCAGGTTGACGCCCAGCTTCTCCAGGACGTCCGAGGCGCCGCTGGCGCTGCTGGAGGCGCGGCTGCCGTGCTTGACGACCTTGACGCCGGTGCCCGCGACGACGATCGCGGACATGGTGGAGATGTTGACGGTCCTGGCCTGGTCCCCGCCGGTGCCGACGATGTCCACCGCGGGGCCGGGCACCTCGATGGTGTTGGCGTGCGCGTACATCGCCTCGACCAGCCCGGAGATCTCCTCGGCGGTCTCGCCCTTCGACCGCAGCGCCACGGCGAAGCCGGCGATCTGCGCGTTGCTGGCCTCGCCGCGCATGATGCGGTCCATCGCCCACGCGGTGGCGTCGGCGGGCAGGTCCTCGCCCGCCATCAGCGGCCCCAGCACGTCCGGCCAGGTACGCGCCGCCACGGTGTCGCCTCCGGCGGGGGTCGCAGCGCTCATAGGAATCACTCCTGGCGGGATCCGTACTGGGTGGATGCTGGCCCCCACCCTATCCAGCCGAGAGGGGCCCCGGGACGGTTCCCGGGGCCCCTCTCAGGTGGCGGTACAGCGGGTGCGGCGGGTCAGTGGTGACCGTGGCCGCTGGTGAGCTCCTTGTACTCCTCGGCGGACGGCTTCGGGATCTGTCCCGAGTCGCCGAAGTAGCCCTTCGACAGCCGGGAGCGGAGCTTCTGGCCGCGGGTGACCTTCCGCTCGACACCGTTCTCGTCCGTCTCCGGGCCGATCTCCACCGGCTCGTACTGGTCGTGCGCGGTGAGGGTGTGCAGCTGCTCCTGGTCGAGCGGCTCGTGCACCTCGATGAACTCGCCGTGCGGCAGCCGCTTGATCGTGCCGGTCTCCCGGCCGTGCAGCACCTTCTCCCGGTCCCTGCGCTGCAGGCCCAGGCAGATCCGCCGGGTGGCGACGAAGACGAGCACCGGGACGACGAAGAAGCCGATCCTCACGAACCAGGTGACGGCGTTGATCGACAAGTGGAAGTGGGTGGCCCACAGGTCGTTGCCGCCGCCGATCAGCAGCACGAAGTACCAGCTGATCCAGGCCGCGCCGAAGCCCGTACGCGTCGGCGCGTTCCGCGGCCGGTCGGCGATGTGGTGCTCCCGCTTGTCGCCGGTGACCCACGCCTCGATGAACGGGTAGAGCGCGATGGCGGCCAGCACCAGCGGCATCAGGATCATCACCGGGATCATCACGCCCAGCACAAGCGTATGACCACCCCAGACGCTGACCTCCCAGCCGGGCATCGCGCGCACCAGACCCTCGGGGAAGCCCATGTACCAGTCGGGCTGCGCGTTGGTGGACACCTCTTCCGGCCGGTACGGGCCGAGGTTCCAGATCGGGTTGACGGTGAACAGCGCCGAGATGGCCGCGATCACGCCGAAGACCAGGAAGAAGAAGCCCCCGGCCTTGGCCATGTAGACCGGCAGCAGCGGCATGCCGACCACGTTCTTGTTCGTCCGGCCGGGGCCCGCGAACTGGGTGTGCTTGTGGTAGAAGACCAGGATCAGATGGGCCGCCAGCAGGCCCAGCATGAGTCCTGGCAGCAGCAGGACGTGGAACGAGTAGAACCTGGCCACCATGTCGTGGCCGGGGAACTCGCCGCCGAACAGGAACATCGAGACATAGGTGCCGACGATCGGCATGGACAGGATCGCGCCGTCCATGAACCGGACACCGGTGCCGGACAGCAGGTCGTCCGGCAGCGAGTAGCCGGTCAGACCGGTGAACATGCCGAGCAGCAGCAGCAGGAACCCGAAGACCCAGTTGACCTCGCGCGGCTTGCGGAACGCGCCCGTGAAGAAGACGCGCATCATGTGCACCAGCATGGCCGCGAGGAAGATCAGCGCCGCCCAGTGGTGGATCTGCCGCACCAGCAGACCGCCGCGCACGTCGAAGCTGATGTCCAGCGTCGACTTGTACGCCTCGGACATCTGCACGCCCTGCATCGGCACGTACGAGCCGTGGTACTCCACCTCGTTCATCGACGGGTGGAAGAACATCGTCAGGTAGACGCCGGTCAGGATGATGATGATGAAGCTGTAGAGCGCGACCTCCCCGAGCATGAAGGACCAGTGGTCCGGGAAGATCTTGCGCATATTGGCCTTGGCCAGGGAGTAGATCCCCAGACGGCCGTCGGCCCAGTCGGCGACCCGCTCTCCCGCGGGTGCCTTCCGCTTGCTGTCGCTCGCGGGAGTGTCGGTTGTTGTGCTCATCGTGGGCGCTCCCAGTAGGCCGGGCCGACGGGCTCCTCGAAGTCGCCCAGGGCCTGGAGATAGCCTTCCTTGTTAACACTGATCTTGAGCTGCGGCAGGGGGTGCCCCGCCGGACCGAAGAGCACCCGCGCGCCGTCGGCGAGGTCGAAGGTCGACTGGTGGCACGGGCAGAGCACGTGGTGCGTCTGCTGCTCGTAGAGGCTCACGGGGCAGCCGACATGCGTACAGATCTTGGAGTACGCGACGATGCCCTCGTGGGACCAGTCGAGTTCCTTCTTGTCCTTGATGTCGCCGGGCTCCAGCCGGACGATCATCAGGGCCGCCTTGGCGATCTCGTTGTTGAAGTTCTCGTCGTCGTGCTCCAGCCCCTCGGGCCGGGCGAACGTCAACGAGCCGACGGCGATGTCCTCGGGCCGCAGCGGCTGGTTGGTGTTCTCGTTGACGAGCAGCTTGCCCTTGCGCCAGAGGGTCTTCGCGAGCTTGTCCCCCGGCATCGGGCCGGTGTCCCGCAGCAGGACGACACCGGAGAGCGGCACCAGCGCCACGGCCCCGAACATCGTGTTGCGGATCAGCTTCCGGCGCCCGAAGCCGGACTCCTTGGCGCCCTGCAGGAAGTCGGCCTTGACCTTCTCCTCGACCACGGGCTCCGCCGCGACCTGGTGGCGCTCGTCGACCATCTCGACGTCGGACATCAGGGTGCGCGCCCAGTGCACCGCGCCCGCGCCGATGAGGAAGAGGGCCACGCCGAGCGTGAGGCCGAGCGCGAAGTTCAGCGCGCTGATGTGGCCCAGCGGCCACACATAGATGATCTCGTCGATGTCGATGGCCACGTAGGAGGCGATGAAGCCGATCGTGGCGAGCATCGACAGCGCGAACATCAGGGCCACCGTGCGCTCGGAGCGCTTGGCCGCCCGCTCGTCGATGTCCTGGATGCGGTGCTCGTGCGGCGGGAGTCCGGGGTCGGCGAACGGGTTGTCCGCCTTCTTCTCCACCGCGCCCTGAGCGTCTGCCTGGCTGTCGGGGCGCTCGGGCAGGTTGTCGTCGTCTGACACGTTCTCGTGTGATCCAGTCTCGCTCATGACTTCTTGGCCTTTGCGGTCCGAGCGGCGACCCATACGGCCACGGCGATAAGGGCGCCGAGACCGAAGACCCAGGCGAACAGGCCCTCACTGACCGGGCCGAAGCCGCCGAGCTTGAAACCGCCGGGGCTCTCCGACTTGTCGCTGTTCACCGTCTTGAGGTAAGCGACGATGTCCTTCTTGGCCTTCGGCGGCAGCGCGCCGTCGGTGAAGGACGGCATGTTCTGCGGGCCCGTCAGCATGGCCTCGTAGATGTGCTTGTCGCTGACGTCACCGAGGTCGGGGGCGAACTTGCCATGGGTGAGCGCGCCGCCCTCACCGGTGAAGTTGTGGCACTGGGCGCAGTTGTTCCGGAACAGTTCGCCGCCCTTGGCGACGTCCGCGCCGCTGGGGTCGTACTGGTCCTTGCCCGGCGTCGCGGGGCCGGCGCCCAGCGAGGCGACATAGGCGGCGAGCTGCTTGATCTCGTCGTCGTTGTAGACCCGCTTCTTCTTCGGCGCCTGGGCGCCGGGCTGCTGTGCGGGCATCCGCCCGGTGCCGACCTGGAAGTCGACGGCGGCGGCGCCGACGCCGACCAGGCTCGGGCCGTCGCTGGTCCCCTGACCACCGGTGCCGTGGCAGCTGGAGCAGCCGGTGGCGTAGAGCTTCTTGCCCTCCTCGATGGCGAGGGACTGGCTGGACTCCTGGTCCGCCTTGGCCTCACCCGCGGGAGCGAACGCGGTGTACAGCCCCCCGGTGGCCGCCAGCGCGAAGAGTAGAACGACGAGCGCCGCCAGCGGATGGCGCCGTCGTGCGGAGAGCTTTTTCACGGATTACCCCGGTGTCAGGATCTTCTGCGTCGATGCTTGTGTTTCCGTCTGTTCCGCGCGGTCCGGGCGAGCCGGGCCGCGCCCCGATCGTCTACTTGATCAGGTAGATCGTGGCGAAGAGGCCGATCCAGACGACATCGACGAAGTGCCAGTAGTAGGACACGACGATGGCTGCGGTGGCCTGGTGGTGAGTGAAGCGCTTGGCCGCGTAGGTGCGCCCCAGGACGAACAGGAAGGCGATCAGGCCGCCCGTCACGTGCATCCCGTGGAAGCCGGTGGTCAGGTAGAACACCGATCCGTACGGGCTGGAGGAGAGCGAGGTGCCCTCCTTCACCAGCTCCGTGTACTCGAAGATCTGGCCGCCGATGAAGATCGCACCCATGACGAAGGTGACGATGAACCACGCCCGGAGCTTCTTCACGTCCCCCCGCTCGGCGGCGAACACACCGAGCTGGCAGGTGAGGGAGGAGAGCACCAGGATCGTGGTGTTGGTCGCCGAGAAGGGAACATTCAGCGCGTCTGCGTGCTCCTTCCAGTAGTCGGCTCCCGTCACCGATCGCAGGGTGAAGTACATCGCGAAGAGGGCCGCGAAGAACATCAGCTCGGAACTCAGCCAAATGATCGTTCCGACACTGGTGAGGTTCGGCCGGTTGACCGACGGGTGCGCGTGCCCGGTTTCTACTGCTGTTGCTGTCGCCACGACCGACATTATGTCGGTCCCTTATCCCGGCCTCACTTCGGGGGGTGCCGTTCGGTGTGTCAGGCCCGGCCCCCGCCGCACTGCCCTGCCCGAATGGCCCATCGCCGAGGACCGCTCACCGGTGTTGACGAGGCGTCGGAGGGAGTAGCATCGGCCCGCACCCCCGACCCGTACACGCGGACCTGAACGCGGAGGAACCATGCAGCCGACCGCCACGGTGCTGGTCTACAGCGACGACGCCAACACCCGCGAGCAGGTACGGCTCGCCGCGGGCCGCAGGCCCGCCTCCGACGTGCCCCTGGTCGAGTACATCGAGTGCGCCACCCTGCCCGCCGTGCTGAGCACGCTGGAGGAGCGCCGGGTCGACGCGTGCGTGCTGGACGGCGAGGCGACGCCGGCCGGCGGCATGGGCGTGTGCCGCCAGATCAAGGACGAGATCTTCGAGTGCCCGCCGGTGCTGCTGCTCATCGGGCGGCCGCAGGACGCGTGGCTGGCCACCTGGAGCCGGGCCGAGGCCACGGTGTCCCACCCGGTGGACCCGGTGGCGCTCGCGGAGGCACTCGCGGGCCTGCTGCGGGAAGGGCAGCTCACCACTGCTTAGCTCCGTCTTCCGGGACGGCTTATCCGGGGCGGCCGGGGAGGCTGCCCCGGTCCCCCGGCAGCCGGGTGCGGGCCGTACGGGTCGCTCGCGCGGTTCCCCGCGCCCCTGACGGGGCAGCGTCCGTCAGGGGCGCCGCGGAACGTCACACCTGCGGGCGAAGGCGGGCCCGGTCCACCGCGGCCCCTCCCTCCCGCTGGGCGGACTCCAGGGCGCTGCCCCGGCGCCACTCCTTCCAGGACATGTTCCAGTCCCCGAACCCGTTCCCGAACGTGGGCATCTTCTCGCCCGCCGTGTTGACGTGCTGGACGATGTCCCCGGGCCGGACGGAGTTGAAGAACGTGCGGGCGGCGCCGCTGCTCATCCCGGTGCAGCCGTGGCTGACGTTGGAGACGCCCTGGGAGCCCACGGACCAGGGCGCGCCGTGGACGTACTCGCCGCTCCAGGTGAGCCGGGTCGCCCAGTAGACGGGCAGGTCGTAGAAGTCCGAGGCGCCGATGCTGGCGCTCGTCATCCGTACGTAGGACTCCTTGCCCAGGATCACCTTGATGCCGTTGCGGGTGCGGTACCCGGCCTTGCCCGTGGTGATGGGCATGCTCTGCACGGTTCTGCCGTTCTTCTTCACCCGCATGACCAGGGACGAGGCGTCCGCGACGGCCTCCACCCGGTCCCCCGTGCGCAGCCGCACGGGCTTGGACCTGCCGCCGTGCAGGCCGTCGCGCACCTTGAGGCCCTCCAGGGCCGACCGGAGGGTGATGCGGGCGTGTGCGGGCCAGTAGGTGCGCGGGCGGTAGTGCAGCTCCTTGCCGTCCACCCAGTGCCAGGCACCCTCGACCCGGGGGCGGGAGGTGACCTTGAGGGCGCGCTCCACGATCTCGCGCTCCTTGCGACTCTTGACGCGGTGGCTCAGCTCCGCCGTGAGGGGCTGCCCCACGCCGTAGGTGCCGCTGTCCGGGCCCAGCGTGACGCGCAGGCGCTTGTCCGCGGGCTTGGTCTCGAAGTGCGCCGTACGGCGCCCTGGGGCCCCGTCGCCGTTCTCCGTGCTGATCTGGACGGTGTAGCGGGTGCCGGCCGCGAGCGGGGCCGTGCTGCGCCAGCGGCTGCCGTCGGCGGACAGCTCGCCGGGCAGCACCCGGCCCGCGGCGTCGGTGGCGTGCACGTCGGTGAGGGTGTTCCCGCCGTCCGCCGTGATGTCCAGGGGCTTTTCGGGGTCGACGGTGCCGCTGTCGCCGGCTGCGCTGACGGAGACGGCGTCGCCTGCGTCGTACGGGGCCGCGGCGAGCGGGTCCCCGCCGCCGCTGCCGGAGGAGCAGGCGGCCAGCCCCACGGTCAGCGGGGCCAGCATCGTGGCGCAGCTCAGCACCAGCCGTCGTGTGCTTCTTTTGGGCCTGTGACTCATAGGCCCAAAATATGAAGAATGGTCAATTCGGGCCTGCTGGATACCTGCAAAAGGGTCGGCCCCCGGTGTGTCCGGGGGCCGACCCTTGAGTTCCGGCCGCTTTTCTGCGTGCCCGCGCGGTGTCTACTGCGTGCGGTTCTCACCGTGGTAGTACTCGAACACCCAGCCGAAGAGGCCGATCAGCAGCAGCGGCGCCGACATATAGACGAGCCACCAGCCGACCGCGACGCCGGCGAAGGCGAAGGCGCCGCCCAGTCCGAGCGCCAGCGGCTGCCAGCTGTGCGGGCTGAAGAAGCCCAGCTCGCCGGCGTCGTCCGCGACGTCCGCCTCCTTGTTGTCCTGCGCCCCGGTGTCCACCCGGCGCGCGGTGAACGCCAGATAGAAGCCGATCATCAGCGACAGGCCGAAGGTCAGGAAGAGCGCGGTGGTGCCCACCGGCTCCTTGGACCAGAGGCCGTAGACGATGGCGACCGCCAGCACGAAGAGCGACAGCCACAGGAACATCTTGCCCTGGATCTTCACTTTCCGGCCTCCTTGCTGCCGGCGAGCGCCTTGTCGTCCGCGCCGTGGTCGAGCTGGTCGAGCGCGGCGATCTCCGGGTGGTGCAGATCGAACGCCGGGGATTCCGAACGGATGCGCGGCAGGGTGAGGAAGTTGTGCCGCGGCGGCGGGCAGGATGTCGCCCATTCGAGCGACCGGCCGTAGCCCCACGGATCGTCGACGTCGACCTTCTTGCCGTACTTGTGCGTCTTCCAGACGTTGTAGAAGAACGGCAGCATCGACATGCCCAGCAGGAAGGAGCTGATGGTGGAGATGGTGTTCAGCGCGGTGAAGCCGTCGGCCGCCAGGTAGTCCGCGTACCGGCGCGGCATGCCCTCGGCGCCCAGCCAGTGCTGCACCAGGAAGGTGCCGTGGAAGCCCACGAACAGCGTCCAGAAGGTGATCTTCCCGAGCCGCTCGTCCAGCATCTTCCCGGTGAACTTCGGCCACCAGAAGTGGAACCCGGCGAACATCGCGAAGACCACGGTGCCGAAGACGACGTAGTGGAAGTGCGCGACGACGAAGTACGAGTCGGAGACGTGGAAGTCCATCGGCGGGGAGGCCAGGATGACGCCGGTCAGACCGCCGAAGGTGAAGGTGATCAGGAACCCGATGGTCCAGAGCATCGGTGTCTCGAAGGACAGCGATCCCTTCCACATGGTGCCGATCCAGTTGAAGAACTTCACGCCTGTCGGCACCGCGATCAGGAAGGTCATGAAGGAGAAGAAGGGCAGGAGTACGCCGCCTGTGACGTACATATGGTGCGCCCAGACCGTGACCGACAGGCCCGCGATGGAGATCGTGGCGCCGATCAGCCCGATGTAGCCGAACATCGGCTTCCGGCTGAAGACCGGGATGACCTCGGAGACGATGCCGAAGAACGGCAGCGCGATGATATAGACCTCTGGATGTCCGAAGAACCAGAACAGATGTTGCCAGAGCAGCGCGCCGCCGTTGGCTGAGTCGAACACATGCGCGCCGAACTTCCGGTCGGCCTCCAGCGCGAACAGCGCGGCGGCGAGCACCGGGAAGGCCAGCAGCACCAGCACACCGGTCAGCAGCACGTTCCAGGTGAAGATCGGCATCCGGAACATCGTCATGCCGGGGGCGCGCATGCAGATGATGGTGGTGATGAAGTTGACCGAGCCGAGGATGGTGCCGAAGCCGGAGAGCGCGAGGCCCATGATCCACAGGTCGGCGCCGACGCCCGGCGAGCGGACCGCGTCCGACAGCGGCGAGTAGGCGAACCAGCCGAAGTCCGCGGCGCCCTGCGGCGTCAGGAAGCCGCTGACGGCGATGAGCGAGCCGAAGAGGTAGAGCCAGTACGCGAACATGTTCAGCCGCGGGAACGCCACGTCGGGCGCGCCGATCTGCAGCGGCATGATCCAGTTCGCGAAGCCCGCGAAGAGCGGGGTGGCGAACATCAGCAGCATCACCGTGCCGTGCATGGTGAACGCCTGGTTGAACTGCTCGTTCGACATGATCTGCGTGCCGGGACGGGCCAGCTCGGCGCGCATGAGGAGCGCCATCACGCCGCCGATGCAGAAGAAGGCGAACGACGTGATCAGGTACATGGTGCCGATCGTCTTGTGGTCCGTGGTGGTCAGCCACTTGACGACGATGTTGCCCGGCTCCTTGCGGCGGATGGGTTGCTCTGCCTCAGCCGCGGCCGGGGACGCGGCGGCACCCTGGGGTTCGTTGAGGATGCTCACGGGTTATTCGTCTCCGCATTCTTGGCGTCGCCCGTCGTGGCGGTTCCCGCCGGGATGTAGCCGTTCTGGCCCTTCTTCGCCAGGTCCTCCAGGTGCTTCTGGTAACGCTCCGGGGAGACGATCTTCACGTTGAAGAGCATCCGGGAGTGGTCGACGCCGCACAGCTCGGCGCACTTGCCCTTGTAGGTGCCCTCCTTGTTGGGGGTGACCTCGAAGCGGTTGACATGGCCCGGGATGACGTCCTGCTTCATCAGGAACGGCACGACCCAGAACGAGTGGATGACATCGCGTGACGTCAGGATGAACTGGACCTTCTCGCCCTTGGGCAGCCACAGCGTCGGGCCCGGGTCGTTGGTCTGCGGGTTCCGCTCACCGGGGGTACCGGACTCGAACACGCCCTCGGCGCCCTTGGGGAAGGTCGACCTCATCCGGCTCGGGATGGCGTCGAGCTCCTTGTCCCCGGTCTTGTCCGTGGCAGCCCTGCCGTCCACGTCCTCGATGTAGTTGAAGCCCCAGCTCCACTGGTAGCCCACGACGTTGATGACGTGGTCGGGCTTGTCGGAGGTCTCCAGGAGCTTGGACTCATCGCGGGCGGTGAAGTAGAAGAGCACCGAGATGATGATGATCGGGACCACGGTGTACAGCGCCTCGATGGGCATGTTGTACCGGGTCTGCGCGGGCACCTCCACCTTGGTCCTGGACCGCCGGTGGAAGAAGATGCTCCACAGAATCAGGCCCCAGACCAGCACGCCCACGGCGAGGGCGGCCGCCCAGGAGCCCTGCCACAGGGAGAGGATCCGCGGCGCCTCGTCCGTTACCGGGGTGGGCATTCCGAGGCGGGGAAAGTCCTTGTATGTGCAACCGGACGCGGTCGCCAGGACCAGGCCCGCGGCCAGCGCCTGCTGCAGCTTCCGCCGCATCGGGCGCCGCGACGTGGGGGTGCCGCCCAGGGCGCCCGAAGGGCGCCCGTGGGGGAGGTCGGAGCCGTTGGGACTCACGTAGCGCCTTCCCGAGAGTCTCGCCCGCGTCGGCCGGGCGCGGCCCTCGTACGTGGTCGGGCGCCGCCCTGACGCGGGCAGGGTTTGGATGTTTATGCGGACCAAACCCTAGCCGACGCCATTTGGGGTCGCGCGGGGAGGGGGCGTAACGCGCCGCGTGCCACCCCATTGGGGTGGAGTGCCGCGTGACCTCCGGTATCTGAGGGGGAACCAGGGCGTGTCCGGCGGACCGTGCCGGGGAGGGGCTGCCCCTCCCCGGCACGGTCCGCCGGACACGGCCTACCGTTCTGGTGTGCCCTACTT
>NZ_JAAKZZ010000120.1 GCF_011045075.1 Streptomyces boncukensis | reverse complement strand
GAGGCGAGCAGCGCGCCGCCCAGCCCCCAGAGCCAGCGGGGCGCCTTCCGGCGCTCCCGCACGGCGGCCAGCGGCACGGTCCCGGGGGAGGCCGGATAGCCGGCGGCGCCCGGAGGGCCGGGGTAGCCGGGGAAGCCGGGGGAGCCCGGTGCCGGCTCGTTGTACGGGGCGCTCGGCGGTGGCGGTGGCAGTGACGGCGGCGGTGGCGGTGTGTTCGGGCCGGGCTGGCCCTGACGCGGATCCCCCGGAGTCGGCATGTCGGTAACCTACCCCGCACGGGCATGCCGAAGGCCCCGGCTCCGCCCTGGGGAGAGGGGGAACCGGGGCCCGTGGGCTTGGTGCTGACGCCGCACCCGCGTGGCGAACGCAGGCCGCGTGCGGCGTCGGATGGTGCGTGTGGCTCGGCACCGGGCGGATGAGAGAGGGCCCGCCTCGGGCGCCGGAGCGGTCAGCGGAGGGTCAGCCCTGGAGCGAGGCGACGTGCTTGGCGAGCGCGGACTTCTTGTTGGCCGCGTTGTTCTTGTGCAGCACGCCCCGGCTGACGGCCTTGTCCAGCTTGCGGGCCGCGGTCTTCTGCGCCTCGAACGCCTTGGCCTGGTCGCCGGCGGCGACGGCCTCGCGGGTGCGGCGGATGGCGGTCTTCAGCTCCGACTTGACGGCCTTGTTGCGCTGCCGGGCCTTCTCGTTGGTCTTGATCCGCTTGATCTGGGACTTGATGTTCGCCACGAATGAGCCTTTGCGGTTCGGGATTCTTCGTCTTCGTGCCCCGGGGGCCGGGTGGCCGCGGTCGCGGCCGAGCGGCCAGAGGCACAGTCGCCCAGGCTACCAGCAGCCCCGCGGCCCCTCCCAATCCGGCCGGCCCGCCGCGCATGGGACCATGGGGGCGGCATACAGCATCACGTACCGCGCCACGGCCGCGCCGCGGCCGCCGGCTGACCGCGCCCACCGGCCGGTCGGACAGCACAGCCAGCCCCGATCCGACACGACCAGACCGACAGGACACTGCGTGCCCGCGACCCCTTCGAACGCGCCGGAGCCGAGCCGTACCGACTCGGCGCTGATCCGTAACTTCTGCATCATCGCGCACATCGACCACGGCAAGTCCACGCTCGCCGACCGGATGCTCCAGCTCACCGGCGTTGTCGAGCAGCGGCAGATGCGCGCGCAGTACCTGGACCGCATGGACATCGAGCGTGAGCGCGGCATCACGATCAAGTCCCAGGCGGTCCGGATGCCCTGGGCGCCCTCGTCGGAGGCGGACACCCCGCATGTCCTCAACATGATCGACACGCCGGGGCATGTGGACTTCACCTACGAGGTCTCGCGCTCGCTGGCCGCCTGTGAGGGCTGCATCCTGCTGGTGGACGCCGCGCAGGGCATCGAGGCCCAGACCCTCGCCAACCTCTATCTGGCGATGGAGCACGACCTCACGATCATCCCGGTGCTCAACAAGATCGACCTCCCCGCCGCGCAGCCCGAGAAGTTCGCCGCCGAGCTGGCCCACCTCATCGGCTGCGGCACGGAGGAGGTGCTGAAGGTCTCGGCGAAGACCGGCGAGGGCGTCGAGGAGCTGCTGGACGAGGTCGTACGCCAGGTCCCGGCGCCGGTCGGCACCGTGGACTCCCCGGCCCGCGCGATGATCTTCGACTCGGTGTACGACGCGTACCGGGGCGTGGTCACCTATGTGAAGGTCGTCGACGGGCAGCTCAGCAGGCGTGAGCGGATCCGCATGATGTCCACGGGCGCCACCCACGAGCTGCTGGAGATCGGCGCGAACTCCCCGGAGATGACCCCGGCCGACGGCCTGGGCGTGGGCGAGGTCGGCTATCTGATCACCGGGGTGAAGGACGTCCGCCAGTCCAAGGTCGGCGACACGGTCACCCAGCAGTCCAAGGGCGCCGAGGAGCCGCTGCCCGGCTACAAGGACCCCAAGCCCATGGTGTTCTCCGGGCTGTACCCGCTGGACGGCTCCGACTACCCGGAGCTGCGGGACGCGCTGGACAAGCTGCTGCTGAACGACGCGGCGCTCACCTACGAGCCGGAGACCTCGGCCGCGCTCGGCTTCGGCTTCCGGGTGGGCTTCCTCGGGCTGCTGCACCTGGAGGTGATCCGGGAGCGGCTGGAGCGCGAGTTCGGCCTCGACCTGATCGCCACCGCGCCCAATGTGGTCTACCGGGTGCGGATGGAGGACGGTGACGAGCACGTCGTCACCAACCCCAGCGAGTTCCCCACCGGCAAGATCGACACCGTGCACGAGCCGGTGGTGCGGGCCACGCTGATCGCGCCCAGCGAGTTCATCGGCGCGATCATGGAGCTGTGCCAGGGGCGGCGCGGCAGCCTGCAGGGCATGGACTACCTCTCCGAGGAGCGCGTCGAGCTGCGCTACACGCTCCCGCTCGCGGAGATCGTCTTCGACTTCTTCGACGCGCTGAAGTCCAAGACCCGCGGCTACGCCTCGCTCGACTACGAGCCGACCGGCGAGCAGAGCGCCGACCTGGTCAAGGTCGACATCCTGCTGCAGGGCGAGAAGGTGGACGCGTTCTCCGCGATCGTCCACAAGGACAAGGCGTACGCGTACGGCACCAGAATGGCCAACAAACTGCGCGAACTGATCCCCCGGCAGCAGTTCGAGGTGCCCATTCAAGCCGCCATCGGGGCCCGCATCATCGCGCGCGAGACCATCCGGGCCATCCGCAAGGACGTGCTCGCCAAGTGCTACGGCGGCGACATCTCCCGGAAGCGGAAGCTGCTGGAGCGGCAGAAGGAGGGCAAGCGGCGGATGAAGGTCGTGGGCCGCGTGGAGGTGCCGCAGGAGGCGTTCATCGCCGCGCTGTCCTCGGACGACAGCACGGGCGAGGCGAAGGCGAAGAAGTAGCGGGGCCCGCCCCGGCGGCCCGGGTGCTCATCTGCGCACCCCTCCGCGCACCGCGGCGTACATCCCGGTCGCGGCCCCTTACGTACGGGGGCCGCGGCCTTTAGGCTGTGCTCTGCTCGATAGTTACTCGTGAGTCACCAGGCAGCGCGCGGGCCCCGGAGGATGGCGTGAACGACACACAAGCCCTGATCGAGAATCGGCCGCCGTCCGTGGCGACACTGCTGCAGGACCGGGTCGCGGCCACTCCCGACGCGGAGGCGTACCGCTACCCCGTGCCGCCGTCCTCCGGCGAGGGCCCCGACGAGTGGCGGTCGTACACCTGGAGCGAGGCGGCCGAGAGGATCCATGCCACTGCCGCCGGGCTGATGGAGCTGGGCGTACGGCCCGAGGAGCGGGTCGGCATCGCCTGCAGCACCCGCGTCGAGTGGATGCTGTGCGACCTCGGCATCCTGTGCGCGGGCGCGGCCACCACCACCGTCTACCCCAGCACCAACGCCGGGGAGACCGTCTTCATCCTCTCCGACTCCGGCAGCCGGGTGCTGATCGCCGAGGACGAGACGCAGCTCGCCAAGGTGCGCGACCAGCGCGCCGACCTCCCCGGGCTGGCCCATGTGGTGCTCATCGACGGCGAGGTGTCCGACGAGGACGCGCGGGACGGCTGGGCGCTCTCCCTCGCCGAGCTGGAGCGGCGCGGTGTGGCGTACCTGGCCGAGCACCCGGAGGCGATCCGCGAGACCGTCGCCTCGCTGCGCGCCGACCAGCTGGCCACCCTCATCTACACCTCGGGCACCACCGGCCGGCCCAAGGGGGTCCGGCTGCCGCACGACGCCTGGTCGTTCCTGGCCAAGTCGATCCACGCGACCGGGCTGATCGGCCCCGAGGACGTGCAGTACCTCTGGCTGCCGCTGGCGCACGTCTTCGGCAAGGTGCTGATCTCCGAGCACATCGAGGTCGGCCATGTGATGGCGGTGGACGGCCGGGTCGACAGGATCATCGAGAATCTGCCGGTCGTCCGGCCGACGACGATGTGCGGTGTCCCGCGGATCTTCGAGAAGGTCTACAACGGCGTAGCGCAGAAGGCCCGCGCCGGGGGCTCCGCGAAGTACAAGATCTTCCAGTGGGCCGCCGAGGTCGCCCGCGAGTACGCCAAGGCCACCCAGGACAGCCAGCGCCGCACCGGGGAGGCCACCGCGCCCACCGGGCTCAAGGTCAAGCACGCCGTCGCCGACCGGCTGGTCTACAGCAAGCTGCGCGAGGCGTTCGGCGGCCGGATGCGGGGCTGTATCTCCGGCTCGGCGGCGCTCGCCCCCGAGCTGGGCTACTTCTTCGCGGGCGCCGGCATCCCGGTGCTGGAGGCGTACGGGCTCACCGAGACCTCAGCGGCCAGCTTCATCAACCGGCATGAGACCTTCCGCACCGGCACCGTCGGCAGGCCGTTCCCCGGCAACGAGGTGCGGATCGCGGACGACGGCGAGATCCTGCTGCGCGGCCCCGCCATCATGCAGGGCTACCACGGCCTCCCGGAGCAGACCGCTCAGGTGCTGGAGGAGGACGGCTGGCTGCACACCGGCGACATCGGCGAGCTGTCCGAGGACGGCTATCTGCGGATCACCGACCGGAAGAAGGACCTGATCAAAACCTCCGGCGGCAAGTACATCGCGCCCGCCGAGATCGAGGGCCGGTTCAAGGCGCTGTGCCCGTACGTCTCCAACATCCTGGTGCACGGCGCGGCGCGGAACTACTGCACCGCGCTGATCGCCCTCGACGAGCCGACCCTGCAGACCTGGGCGGACGACCACGAGAACCTCAAGGGCAAGCCGTACGCCGAGATCGTCGCCTCCGAGGAGGTGCGCCGGCTCATCGAGGGCTATGTGGCGGAGCTGAACGAGGGCCTGCAGCGCTGGCAGACGGTCAAGAAGTTCCGCGTCCTGCCGCGCGACCTGGACATCGAGCACGGCGAGCTCACCCCCAGCCTGAAGCTCAAGCGGGCGGTGGTGGAGCGGGAGTACGGCCCGCTGATCGAGGAGATGTACGAGGGCGCCCGCGAGCAGTGAGCGCGACTGAGCGCGAGAGCGGGCCGGAGAGCGGGCCCGGGGGCCGTCAGCCGCCCCGCAGCGCCCGCATGGACGCGGCCAGCTCGCCGATCCGCTCGGCGAGCCGGGCCGTCCCCGCGCCCCCGGCGAACTCCCGCTCCACGGCCTGCAGGCGGGACTCGACATCCCGCAGCCGCTCCTCGTGCTCGTCCTGCAGCCGCCTCAGCTGCCGGTTCTTGCGGTGCAGCTCCAGGAAGACGGCCACCTTCGTCCGCAGCACCCAGGGGTCGAACGGCTTGGTGAGGTAGTCCACCGCGCCGGTCGCGTAGCCCCGGAAGGCGTACCCCGCGTCGTTCGACGTCTCGGTGCCGGTCAGGAAGACGATCGGGGTGTCCTTGGCGTGGTCGAGCCGTTTGATCCGCGCGGCGGTCTCGAAGCCGTCCATCCCCGGCATCAGCACGTCGAGCAGGACGACGGCGAATTCCCGCCGCCGCACCGCCCGCAGTGCCTCCTCGCCCGACTGGGCGCGCACCAGCGGGACCTGGAGCGCGGCCAGCACGGCTTCGAGCGCGACAAGGTTGTCCTCCATGTCGTCGACCAGCAGGATGCTGGCGTCCTGGGCGTCCTGGTGCATGGCCGCTCCGCGGAAGCGTGTGGATCGAACAGAGCGAGCACCGTACCGGGCAGTGGATCGATGTCAACCGGCACCGTCCGAGTCGTGGGCCTGGCTCAATTCCCACCACTTCCGTCACTCGGTGCGTATAAGCGGGCCCAGTCTGTCACCCTTTCCCTACTGCGCTGAGTGCAAGGACGGAACTGGTGGGGAGCTGCGGTGGGGACGGAAACGAAGCGGCGCGGGGAGCCGGGCGCGGCGGAACCGGACGAGACGGAACCGGGCGGGACGGCAGCGGACGAGGCGGCTGCGGTGCGCACCGAGCTGCCGGGCAACGCGCTGGCGGCGGCAGCGGCCCGCAGCTTCGCCGCGGCCGCGCTCGGTGAGTGGGGGCTGTGCGGGACCCTGGTGGACGACACGGTGCTGCTGGTCAGCGAGCTGGTCAGCAACGCCGTCGTGCACGCGGGCACGGCCGTCGACCTGGAGTGCCGGCTGTCGGGCGGCAGCGTCGTCGTCGAGGTCGCCGACCGGCACCCCGCGCGGGCCGTGCTCAGCCGCGCCGACGAGGGCCAGGGGTACGGGCTGCGGCTGGTCTCGGCGCTCGCGAAGGAGTGGGGGATCAGCTACCGCAGGGAGCGCAAGACCGTGTGGTTCCGGCTGGCCCTGACGGGCCAGGAGCGGCTGCCGCCCCCCGGCGGCCCGGCCGCATCCCCGGCCGACCCCGCAGCGCCGCCCGGCCCGTCCGCCCCGTCGGCCCCGTCCGCTCCGGCGCGCGGACACCGCACGCCCCGGGCGCAGCGGGCCCGGCGGGCCGGATGGCCGCACGTCGGCGCGGAGTGGACCAGCAACGGCGCGCTCTCCTTCCTCGCCGAGGCGTCCGACCTGCTGGCCGGGCACACCGACGAGGACCGGGTCGCCTCCCTCGCCGGGCAGCTGATGGTGCCCCGCTTCGCCGACTGGTGCGCCGTATGGCTGGAGGACACCGAGGCGGGCGGCCCGCCCCGGCTGGCCCGCGTCTGGCACGCCCAGGAGGACCGCATGGAGCGGCTGCGCGAGCGGCTGCGGCAGCGCCCGCCCGCGCCCGCCGGCCGCTCGCTGCCCGGCCAGGCGCTGCCGTGGCCGTGGCCCGACGGCGCCGCCGCGGCCTGCCGCCTGGTGGTGGGCGGGCGGATCGTCGGCACGCTCGTCATCGGGCGCGAGGGGCTGCTGCGCATCCCCGACGAGGTGCTGGGCCTGGTCGAGGACTTCGCGCGGCGCGTGGCGCTCGCCGTGCTCTCCGCCCGCCGCTACGCCCGGCAGGCGAGCATCAGCCGCATCCTCCAGCGCGGCCTGCTGCCCAGCGGCGAGGCGGTCATCCCGGGGCTGGACACGGCGGTGGTCTACGAGCCGTCCGGCGAGGGCGCCTGGGCGGGCGGCGACTTCTACGACTTCCTGGAGCTGCCCGACGGCCGCTGGCGCTTCGCGCTCGGCGACGTGCAGGGCAGCGGCCCGGAGGCGGCCGTCGTCACCGGCCTGGCCCGCCCCGTGCTGCGGCTGCTCGCCCGCGAGGGCCGCACGGTCACCGAGACCCTGGACCGGCTCAACCGCGAGGTGGGCGAGCAGGCCCGCTTCCTGTCGCTGCTCTACGGCGAGCTCAGCTTCCGCGGCGCGGACGAGGGCGGCGGCGCGGACTGCGTCGTGGCCTGCGCCGGGCACCCGCTGCCGCTGGTGCGCGAGTCCTCGGGCGTGGTGCGCCCGGCGGCGCTGCCGCAGCTCCTGCTGGGGGTGATAGGGGAGGTCGCGTACGACAGCCAGCACTTCACCCTGCGGCCCGGGGACACCCTGCTGTGCGTCACGGACGGGGTGACGGAGCGCCGCTCGGGCAGGCGGCAGTTCGACGACGGGGACGGGCTGGCGGCGGTGCTCGGCGGCTGCGACGGGCTCACCGCGGCGGACACCGCCGAGCGGGTGCGGCGCGCGGTGCACGACTTCGCGCCCGGCTCGCCCACGGACGATCTGGCGCTGATGGTGCTGAAGATTCCGGAACGTGACGTGTGAGGCCCGGTAATTCCGGCTGGGTCCGGGCTGCCCCGTGCCGCCCGCCGCAGGGTGCGGGCGGCGTGTGGCCGGGCGCGCCCCGCGGCGGAGCCGCCAGGGACACGAGCCCCGCGCCCCTTCGGGGCGCCCAGGGCGTGGCCCTCCCCGCCCGTCGGGCTCCTCAGTCCACCAGGTCCCGCACCACCGCGTCGGCCAGGAGCCGTCCGCGCAGGGTGAGCACGGCCCGGCCGCGCTCGTAGGGGCCGGGCTCCAGCAGTCCGTCGTCCCGCGCCCGGCGGGCCGCCTCGGCTCCGGCCGGGCCCAGCAGTCCGAGCGGGCACCCCTGTGCGAGCCGCAGCTCCAGCAGTACGCGCTCGACGCGCCGGTCCTCGTCCGTGAGCACCTCGCGCCCCGCGCCGGGGGAGCGCCCCTCGGCCAGTGCCTGCGCGTACGCCGCCGGGTGCTTGACGTTCCACCAGCGCACGCCCCCCATATGGCTGTGCGCGCCGGGCCCGGCGCCCCACCAGTCGGCGCCGGTCCAGTACAGCTCGTTGTGGCGGCAGCGCGCGGCCGGATCCTGCGCGGTGGACCAGTTGGACACCTCGTACCACTCCAGGCCCGCAGCGGCGAGCCGCTCCTCGGCGCGCAGATAGCGGTCGGCGTGCACATCGTCGTCGGTCATGGGCACCTCACCCCGGCGGATGCGCCGGGCCAGCGCCGTGCCCTCCTCCACGATCAGCGCGTAAGCGGAGACATGGTCCGGGCCCGCGTCCAGCGCGGCGTCCAGCGACGCCTGCCAGTCGCCGTCGGACTCGCCGGGGGTGCCGTAGATCAGGTCGAGGTTGACATGCCGGAACCCGGCGGCCCGCGCCTCGGCGACGCACTCCTCGGGGCGGCCCGGCGTGTGCGTGCGGTCCAGCACCCGCAGGACGTGCTGCCGGGCGCTCTGCATCCCGAACGAGATCCGGTTGAACCCGGCCTCCCGGAGCGCGGCGAGGGAGGCGGGAGTGACGGACTCCGGGTTGGCCTCCGTCGTCACCTCCGCGTCCGGGGCCAGCCCGAACTCGCCCCGGACCGCCTCCAGCATCCGCGCCAGATCGGCGGGCGGCAGCAGCGTGGGCGTCCCGCCGCCGACGAACACCGTCTCGACCGGGCGCGGGTCGTCCCCCAGCACCTTCCGCGCCAGCCGGATCTCCTCGACGGCGGTCGCGGCGTAGTCGTCGCGCGCGGCGCCGCCGGGCTCGGCCGCGGTGTAGGTGTTGAAGTCGCAGTAGCCGCAGCGGGTGGCGCAGAACGGAACGTGCAGATAGAAGCCGAGCGGGCGGTCGGCGGCGCCGTCGAGGGCGTGCGGCGGCAGCGAGCCGTCTGCGGGCACGGGCTCGCCGTCGGGGAGTGCGGAGGGCATGTCTTCCATTGCACCACTCGCGGGACGCGCCCGCCGCCGGCTCAGCCCTCGCCGGGAGCCGTCACAAAGTCGATCAGCTCCTCGACGCGGCCCAGCAGCTCGGGCTCCAGGTCCTTGTACGAGCGCACCCGGCCCAGCAGGCGCTTCCAGGCCGCGCCCGTGTTCTCCGGCCAGCCCAGGGCCCGGCACACGCCGGTCTTCCAGTCCTGCCCGCGCGGGACCCTCGGCCACGCCTCGATGCCCGCGGCGGCCGGCTTCACGGCCTCCCAGATGTCGATGTAGGGGTGGCCGACGACCAGCACGTCGTCCCCGGTCACCGCGGCCGCGATCCGGGACTCCTTCGAGCCGGGCACCAGGTGGTCGACCAGCACGCCCAGCCGCGCGTCCGGGCCCGGCGCGAACGCCTCCACGATCGCCGGGAGGTCGTCCACCCCCTCCAGATACTCGACGACGACGCCCTCGATCCGCAGATCGTCCCCCCACACCTTCTCGACCAGCTCCGCGTCGTGCCGCCCCTCGACGTAGATGCGGCCCGCGCGCGCCACCCGGGCCCGCGCGCCCGGGACGGCCACCGAGCCGGAGGCGGTCAGCCGCGGCCCGGACGGGGCCGGGCCCGCAGGCGCCGGGCCGACCAGCGTCACGACCTTCCCCTCCAGCAGGAAGCCGCGCGGCTCCAGGGGGAAGACCCGGTGCTTCCCGAAGCGGTCCTCCAGGGTGACCGTCGGCCCCTGGGCCGTCTTCTCGCAGCGCACCACCGCGCCGCAGAACCCGGTCGTGACCTCCTCCACCACCAGCTCCGGCTCGGCCGGGACCTCGGGCGCGGCCTTCCGCCGCTTCCAGGGGGGCGTCAGATCGAGGTTGTCGTAGCGGCGCATCCCGTCATTCTGCCCGGTCCGCGAACCGCTCCCGCAACGCCTCCCGTTGCCGCCGGACGAACGCCGCGTCCACCAGCGCCCCGTGCCCGGGGACGTACACCGCGTCCTCGCCGCCCAGCGCCAGCAACCTGTCCAGCGCCCCGGGCCAGCGCGCGGGGTGCGCGTCGGGGCCCGCCTGCGGCTCGCCGGACTCCTCCACCAGGTCGCCGCAGAAGACGACGTCCGGCTCGCCCGGCACCAGCACCGCCAGGTCGTGCCCGGTGTGCCCGGGGCCGACGTTGGCGAGCACCACCTCGCGCCGCTCGCCGCCGGGCGCGGCGCCCAGCGCGAGCGTCACCTCGCCGCAGACCGGGTGGTGCGGCCGCACCAGGATGTCGGCCGCCTCCACCGCCTGGTCCCGGGGCAGGCCGTGGGCGACGGCGTCCGCGCGCAGCGCGTCCCGCGAGCGGTCCAGCAGCTCCGCCATTCCGACCGCCCCGTACACCTGCACCCCGGCGAACGCCGCCGTCCCCAGCACGTGGTCGAAGTGCGGGTGCGTCAGGGCGATATGCGTCACAGCCCGGCCGAACAGCCCGCGGACACCGCCCCGGACGGCGGCGCCCTCGCGCAGCGACGAGCCGGTGTCGACGACCAGCACTCCGGCGTCCCCGCGCACCGCTCCGACCGTGGCGTCCCAGCGCGGCAGCCTGCGGCGTACGACGCCGGGAGCGACGGTCTCCCAGGGGTCCCCGCGGCCCGTTTCCCGGACCGGTTCCTGCGCCCGCCCTTCCCAATGCGCGCTCATACGACGACGCTAACCGCACACAGGCGGCGGCGCCCGGCCGGCCGCGGGGCGCGGTACCGTCGTGCGGATGCCGGGCGGCGGCCCTTGCCCCGGCTGCGGTGACCGGCCGTACACTGTGAGGGATGCTGGCACTCAGCCGCCGAGAGTGCCAGGGGGCGTCGGTCAGACAGCCGAGGGACACGAGCGGAGCGGCTGGACGGGAGGTGTGTGACATGCTCAGCGAGCGCAGGCTTGAGGTGCTCCGCGCCATCGTCCAGGACTACGTCGGCACGGAGGAGCCGGTCGGCTCCAAGGTGCTCACCGAGCGGCACAACCTGAAGGTCTCCCCGGCCACCGTCCGCAACGACATGGCGGCGCTGGAGGAGGAGGGCTATATCGCCCAGCCGCACACCAGCGCGGGCCGCATCCCCACCGACAAGGGGTACCGGCTCTTCGTCGACAAGCTCGCGGGCGTCAAGCCGCTGTCCTCGCCGGAGCGCCGCGCCATCCAGAACTTCCTCGACGGCGCGGTCGACCTCGACGACGTCGTCGGGCGCACCGTGCGGCTGCTGGCCCAGCTCACCCGGCAGGTGGCCGTGGTGCAGTACCCGTCGCTGACCCGTTCCACGGTGCGGCACGTGGAGCTGCTGGCGCTCGCGCCGGCGCGGCTGATGCTGGTGCTGATCACCGACACCGGACGGGTCGAGCAGCGCATGATCGACTGCCCGGCGCCGATCGGCGAGACGGTGCTGGCCGATCTGCGGGCCCGGCTCAACAGCCGGGTGGTGGGCCAGCGCTTCACCGAGGTCCCCTCCCTGGTGCAGGACCTGCCGGACGCGTTCGACGCCGACGACCGGGGCACCATCTCCGCAGTGCTGGCGACCCTGCTGGAGACCCTGGTGGAGGAGACCGAGGAGCGGCTGATGATCGGCGGCACCGCCAATCTCACCCGCTTCGGGCACGACTTCCCGCTCACCATCCGCCCGGTACTGGAGGCGCTGGAGGAGCAGGTCGTGCTGCTGAAACTGCTCGGGGAGGCCAAGGACCCGGGCATGACCGTACGGATCGGGCATGAGAACAACCACGAAGGGCTGAGTTCCACATCGGTCGTCTCGGTCGGCTACGGTTCGGGCGACGAGGCAGTCGCCAAACTCGGCGTGGTCGGACCGACCCGCATGGATTACCCCGGAACGATGGGAGCTGTACGCGCAGTGGCACGGTACGTCGGACAGATCCTCGCGGAGTCGTAAGTGGCGACGGACTACTACGCGGTCCTCGGCGTGCAGCGCGACGCCTCGCAGGACGAGATCAAGAAAGCGTTCCGCAGGCTCGCGCGCGAGCTGCACCCGGACGTCAACCCGGACCCGAAGACCCAAGAGCGCTTCAAGGAGATCAACACCGCCTACGAGGTGCTGTCGGATCCCCAGAAGAAGCAGGTCTACGACCTCGGCGGCGACCCCACCTCCGGCGCCGCCGCCGGCGGCGGACCGGGCGGCTTCGGCGCGGGCTTCGGCAACTTCAGCGACATCATGGACGCCTTCTTCGGCACCGCCTCGCAGCGGGGCCCCCGCTCGCGCACCCGGCGCGGCCAGGACGCCATGATCCGGCTGGACATCGACCTGGAAGAGGCCGCCTTCGGCACCACGAAGGAGATCCAGGTCGACACCGCCGTCGTCTGCGGCACCTGCAGCGGTGAGGGCGCCGCGCCCGGCACCTCGGCGCAGACCTGCGACATGTGCCGGGGGCGGGGCGAGGTCTCCCAGGTCACCCGGTCCTTCCTGGGCCAGGTCATGACCTCCCGGCCGTGCCCGCAGTGCCAGGGCTTCGGCACGGTCGTGCCCACCCCCTGCCCCGAGTGCGCGGGCGACGGGCGGATCCGCTCGCGGCGTACCCTCACCGTCAAGATCCCGGCGGGTGTCGACAACGGCACCCGGATCCAGCTCGCCGGCGAGGGCGAGGTCGGTCCGGGCGGCGGCCCGGCGGGCGACCTCTATGTGGAGATCCACGAGAACGCCCACCCCACCTTCCAGCGCCGCGGTGACGACCTGCACTGCACGGTCACCATCCCGATGACGGCCGCGGCGCTCGGCACCAAGGTGCCGCTGGAGACGCTGGACGGGATGGAAGAGGTCGACATCCGGCCCGGCACCCAGTCCGGCCAGTCCATTCCGCTGCACGAGCGGGGCATCACCCATCTGCGGGGCGGCGGACGCGGCCAGCTGATCGTGCACGTCGAGGTGACGACACCGGCCAAGCTGGAGCCGGAGCAGGAGGAGCTGATGCGGCGGCTCGCCAAACTGCGGGGCGAGGAGCGGCCGCAGGGGCAGTTCCAACCCGGTCAGCAGGGGCTCTTCTCCCGGTTGAAGGATGCGTTCAACGGTCGTTGAGGCGGTGCTGTGGGTCTTGGCCGGGGGTCCGGGGGTGGTCCCCCGGGGGATGGTGTCAGCCCGGTCGGCAGGGGTTCTTCTCCCGGCTGAAGGACGCGTTCAACGGTCGTTGAGGCGGTGCCCCGTGTCTCCGGCGACGTCCGGGGACGGGGTGCCCCGGTCCGCGCGTCGCGGGCTGCGGGTGCTCCCCCAAGCTCTTCGAGCAGGGAGGTACCCCCAGGCCGGGCGCGCAGTTCCCCGCGCCCCTGACGGGGCGTGCTGGGCACCGTGACAGGATGAGGGCATGTCCACCGCCTTGCCCTCGCTCACCGAGCTGACCGAGCATCCCGTCGTCCAGGCGCCCATGGCTGGCGGAGCCTCCCGACCGGAGCTCGCCGCGGCCGTCAGCGAGGCGGGCGGACTGGGCTTCCTCGCCGCGGGCTACAAGACGCCGGAGGCGATGTACGAGGAGATCAAGCAGCTCCGGCGGCTGACCGACCGCGCCTTCGGCGTCAACCTCTTCATGCCGCAGCCGCCCACCGCCGACCCCGCCGCCGTGGAGGTCTACCGCGATCAGCTGGCGGGCGAGGCCGCGTGGTACGAGGTGGAGCTGGGCGACACCGACCGCAGCGCGGACGACGCGTACGAGGCCAAGCTGGCGATCCTCTTCGACGACCCGGTGCCGGTGGTGTCGTTCACGTTCGGCTGCCCCTCGCGCCGGGTGCTGGAGCGGTTCGCGCAGCTGGGGACGTACACCGTCGTCACCGCCACCTCGGTCGCCGAGGCGCAGGCGGCGCAGTGGTCGGGGGCGCACGCCGTTTCGCTGCAGGGCATCGAGGCGGGCGGCCACCAGAGCACCCACCGGGACGACCCGCAGTCGGACCGCTCGGGCGGCGGGTTCGGGCTGCTGGCGCTGGTCGCCCAGGTCAAGGAGGCCGTACAGCTGCCGATCATTGCGGCGGGCGGGCTGATGCGGGGCGGCCAGATCGCGGCCGTCCTGGCGGCGGGGGCGCACGCGGCGCAGCTGGGCACCGCGTTCCTCGTCTGCCCCGAGTCGGGCGCGCACACGCTGCACAAGCAGGCCATGACCGATCCGCTCTTCTCCCGCACCGAGCTGACCCGCGCGTTCTCCGGGCGGCCCGCGCGCGGCCTGGTGAACCGCTTCATGCGGGAGCACGGGCCGTACGCGCCCGCCGCCTATCCGCAGGTGCACTACCTCACAGCGGGGCTGCGCAGAGCCGCGGCCAAGGCGGGCGATCCGCAGGCCATGAACCTGTGGGCGGGCCAGGGCCACCGGCTGGCCCGCGAGCTGCCCGCCGCGCAGCTCGTGGAGGTGCTGGCGGCCGAGCTGGCCGTCGCCCGCGACGGCCTCTCCGCGGACCGGGGCGCGGCGGCGCCGGGGATGCCGGGACCGGCCGGACCCGTCGACGGGGGCGGGCCCGCGTGAGCGCTCCCGTCTTCGCCACCGGGCCCGGCGGCCTCGCCGGACTGGCCCCGGGGGACACCCTGGTGCTGGACGGCCCCGAGGGGCGGCACGCCGTGTCCGTACGGCGGCTGCGCCCCGGCGAGGAGGTCGTCGTCACGGACGGCGCCGGTGCGGGCGTCGCCGGAACCGTGGCCGCCGTCAGCGGCAAGGACCGGCTGGAGGTCGCCGTGGACCGGGTGCACCGCGAGCCCGCGCCCCACCCGAGGATCACGGTCGTCCAGGCGCTGCCCAAGGGGGACAGGGGCGAGCTGGCCGTGGAGACGATGACCGAGACCGGCGTCGACGCCGTCGTGCCCTGGACGGCGGCGCGCTGCGTCACCCGCTGGAAGGGCGAGCGCGGCGCGAAGGCGCTCGCCAAGTGGCGGGCCACCGCGCGCGAGGCGGGCAAGCAGTCCCGCCGGCTGCGCTTCCCGGACATCGCCGAGCCGGCCGGCACGAAGGAGGTGGCCGGGCTGCTCGCCGGGGCCGCCTTCGCCGCCGTGCTGCACGAGGCGGGCGGCGCCCCGCTGGCCGGGGCGCCGCTGCCGCCCGACGGCGACCTGGTGCTGGTCGTCGGGCCCGAGGGCGGGGTGGCGCCGGACGAGCTGGCGGCGTTCGCGGAGGCGGGCGCCGCGCCGTACCGGCTCGGCCCGACCGTGCTGCGCACCTCTACGGCGGGGACGGCCGCCGCGGCGGTGCTACTGGCCCGGTGCGGCCGCTGGAGCTGACCTCCGTCCCGCTCGCCGAGCCGCTCGCCGTTCCGTCCCCGGCCGCCGCCGCGTTCCCGGCCACCTTGCGGATCTCCACCCGCCCGGGGCCCGAGCCGAAGACCGCGACCCGCTCCGAGTGCGCCAGCGCCGCCCCGACGGTGGGCAGCCGGTGCGCGTCCTCGCGGGTGGAGCGGCTGGCGACGACGTAGTCGACCGAGCGCCAGCCGCGCACGAGCGAGCGTGCGACCTCCGGGTCGAGGTCCGCCTTGTGGTACCAGATGGCGCCCGTGCGCGGCCGGAAGCCCTGGTGGACGAGGTTCAGCCAGAGCCGGTCGTCCAGGAGCACCCGGGCCGAGTCCGGCCGGTCGACCGAGGCCGCCATCCAGGCGGCGGCCTCCCGGTGCGGCCGGTTGACGTCGGCCGTCGTCGCCCGCTCCAGGCCCCCGGCCCACCTCGGCGCGAGGGGCCACAGCACCAGTCCGGCCAGCAGCCAGACCACGGTCCAGCGGGTCACCGTCAGCCCCAGGTGCTCCCTGCGTCCCTCCCGCTCCCCGCGGCGCCGTCCGGTGCGCAGCAGCAGCCGGGCGGTGAGCGCCGCCAGCGCGGCCAGCGAGAGAGCGAGGAAGGGCAGCGCCTGGATGATGTACATCGCGGGGATGTAGCCGGACGGGCGCAGCACGATGGCCGCGGCCAGCAGCAGCACGGCCAGCGCGGGCCCGGCCGCGGCGCGCGCGGCCCGCGACCACCGGGCCGCCTCGATCACCGCCAGCGCGGCCAGCAGCCCGCCGAGCGGCAGCACCCGGTCGTAGTACAGCCAGCCGTCCAGGGTCCTGCGGGCCGGCGAGTCCGGGTCGAGCATGCTGCCGGAGCCCGGCCGGCTCAGCTGGAAGCGGATGGCCTCGGTCAGCGACACCCGGTCGGCGGCCGGGAGCAGCTCCCCGTGCAGCAGCGCGAACAGCGGATACATCAGCCCCACCAGCGCGCACCCGGTGACCGCGCCGGTGAGCGCGAACTTCCGGGTGTCCCGGTGGCTGTGCGACCACAGCGTCACCAGCAGCGCGGGCAGCACCAGCAGCATCGTCTCCTTCGTCAGTACGGAGACCGCCGCCGCCAGCCCGGCGGCGAAGTGGTGCCACAGATGGCGGCTGGGCGAGGCCGCGAGCAGGAACGCCAGCAGCATCCAGGGCACGGCGAGGTTGTCCAGGAACACCTTGCGCTGCAGCTCGACGGAGAGCGGCGAGAGCCCGTACAGCGCCATCCCCAGCCCGGCGGCCCAGCACGGCAGCCGGAGCCTGCGCGCCAGCAGATACAGCAGCACCGCGCTGACGCCGCTCACCGCGAGCATCGCCCCGCGCACCGGCCCCACCTCCATCACCCCGGGCGACAGCAGCGCGGGCAGCCAGGTGAGGCCGGCGAGCTGGATCCAGCCGAGCGGCGGGTGGTCGTACCAGTACGTGTAGTGCGCGAGGCCCTCGCCCCGCTGGACGGCCCGCGCCTGTGCGACGTAGGTGCCCTCGTCGTCGGCGAGCTCGGGGAACCCGGTGATGTTCAGGCCCTGGACGCACAGGATGGCGGCCAGGACGCCGCAGCACACCAGCAGGTCCGGGCTGGGCACGCGCAGCCGGCGGGGCAGCGGCGTCTCGCGCGGCGAGCGGGGCGCGGGAGCCGGCGGAGGGCAGCGGGGCGTGCGGGGCGGCGGAGCCGCTGGGGAC
>NZ_JAAKZZ010000011.1 GCF_011045075.1 Streptomyces boncukensis | reverse complement strand
GGGTGCGGGTGACCCGCCGCGAGGACGTACATGGGGGTGTGACCGCTGTTGTCGAGCGTGCAGCGTTCGGCAAGGGCGGTGTCGCGGAAGGCTCCGGTCTGGGCCGGTCCCAGACCCAGCGCGGTCGCGGTCAGTGCGAAGGGTGCCTTGGTCCGGATCCGCTCAACGCGGACCAGCGCAGTGGCGCCCATCGAGATCTTCCGGCTCAGCGAACGCGCATCGGAAGGCAGGGTGGGCACAAACCACTGGATTCTGCCCGAGGATTCTTCGAGCAGGAGGCTCAGAACCGCGCGCAGTCGGCGTGCCGCAGGGTGCGTGCCGTGGACGTGGTTGACAGGAGGCAGCCCCGGGTACAGCAGCTCGCGTCCCGTAGGTCCGAGCTGGACGTGTCCGCCGAGGACCGTGTCTGCCTGCTCAGCGGTATCCAGGAGGGACCCGGACGACCACCCCACCGGCGGGGGGGTTCCTCGTGCTGTCTCTTGCTGTGAACCGCCGCGGAGCGCAAGCCAGGAGCGATGGCTGAGGAGGGCGACGTCGCCTTCCATCAGGTGCGTCGAGGCTCCGCCGTCGGTATACAGGTGAGCGCGCCCGCGTAACACCGCGATGATCTTCACGCATCGGGCTACGTGGGGTCGTGACGGCTGTCGTGGGCCGCGCCACGTCGGAAGAATGAGGTACTCCGATGGCGGTGGGCTGACCGCGGGCGCTGGCCAGGATCGCCGAGGTCGTGAGCGTGCGACGCCCGTACCCGGGTGATCTGTCCGATGCCCGCTGGGAGTTGATGGACGCGATCCACGCGCAGAGCGTGAAAGCCTCCACCAGCGTCCCCGTCGCAGGCCACGGCACAGACGCGGGCAAGTCAGCATCCGCACGCCCGGGGCCGGAGGGTTTACCCCGGTCCCGAAGCGGTGGACGGTGGAGCGGACGTACGGCTGGCTGATGCTGCACCGTCGCCTGGCCCGCGACTGCGAGACCCTCCCCACCCGCTCCGAAGCCATGATCCACCTCGCCATGACCGACCTCATGGCCCGCCGCCTCACCGGCGAGAACACCGTCTCCTGGCGCGACCCGACACCAATGGCAGGCGAGTTGACAGCCCCGGTGCTTGGGCAGCCGGGGTGACCACTGTGCGTCGCCCATGCCCGACGGACCTGTCCGATGCCGAGTGGGCAGAGCGCGCGCTGCTGGCACCGCCCGGCCGCACGAGGGACCCGGGCGGCGCCGAGCACGTCGGGTCAGACCGTGTGGGCCGTCCAGCCGACGGTCTCCCAGCCGTGGGTGCCGTCGCTCTTGGCGTTGGTCGCGTAGATCTCGTTCATACGGATCAGAAAGCCGTCGGCCGAGACGTCGGCAAGGCGCAGGCCCGGGGTGTGCGCCCCGTTGAACGTCTGCACCTGGGCGTGGACGATCACCTCGGATCCCGCCGGGAAGGACGTGGGAAAGTTGACTCGGGTGAAGGTGGAAGTATCGCCGCCTGTGGTCTCGACCCCGTTGTCGGAGCGCAGTTCCAGCTTGCCGGTCAGGATCATGCTCATCGTTTGCCCCCTTAGGCATCATGGTGATGATCGGAGGTGCCGCAGTACTTCGCAGTGCCCCACGAAAGGCTCTCCACCCGCCTGCACCCTCCCACTCACACGTGTGACGCATGGCGCAAAAGGTCCCTGTGTCTGGACGGACTGCCCCTGTCCGGAATTCTCAGACACGCTCTAGATGTGTTGTTCGGGGAGATTGGCGCCACGCAGCATCGCGTGAGCTCCTGCGGGGAGTCAGCGCACCAAGGGGAGCAGGATCGTGTCGACGATCTCCTCCAGGACGTGATCGGGCACCGGGGCGAACGTCGAGAGGATCTCGTGGCGCAGCAGGACAAAGGGGAGGGTCTTGATGCGCTCGGTCAGGAGCTCCGACTTGATCTCGCCGCGGCTGACGGAGCGCTCGAAGAGCGTGTCGAGTGCTGCCGTGCGGCCCGTCGCAACGGGGTCGAACAGGCTGCTGGGGCTTCTTCCCGTCTCCCGGTAGTAGCTGGCCAGATGCGCGTACATCACGGTGACCAGCTGCACGTGGGAGGTGGCGATCTCCCGCATGAGGGTGAGGAGGTCCTCCCGCAGGCTTCCCGTGTCGGGAACGGCGGGACGGGACTCCTTGAGGATGTGGACGATGGTGGCCCGGATGAGTTCGTCGCGATCGGACCAGCGGCGGTAGAGCACGGGCGGGCTGGTGCCCGCGCGCTTGACGACGGCGTCCATGGTGAATCTGGCGTAGCCGTTGTCGGTGAGTTCGCCCCAGGCCGCGTCGAGGAGCGCCTTCTCCAGTTCCGCCCCGCGGCGTCGCTGAGCCATCGTTCATCCTTCCAGATTAGATAGAGTTGTCTTTCTTACTGTACCGGCTTACCTTGGGGAGAGTAAGGAAGAAGCCTCTATCTTAAGGTGTCGATCGTGAGTACTTCCCGCGAGACCGGCCCGGTCTCCGCCGACCCCGGCCGTGTAGACCCCGCCGTGTTGCGCATGGCGATCACCCTGATCGTCGGCGCTCTCGGTGTCGTCTTCGACACCACCATCATCAGCGTCGCCCTGAACGGCCTGGCCAGAGACCTCGACGCCCCGCTGTCGACCATCCAATGGGTCAGCACCGGCTACATGCTGGCCGTCTTCATCGCCATCCCGCTCGCCGGATGGGCCCAGTCACGGCTCGGCGGCCGGCGCCTGTGGATCGTCGCTCTGAGTGGCTTCCTGGCCGGCTCCGTCCTGAGCGCGCTGGCCTGGACCGCCAGTAGCCTCATCGCGTTCCGGATCGTCCAGGGCCTCGCCGGCGGCATCATGATGCCGCTGATGTACACCCTGCTCATGCAGGCCGCCAAGGGCCGCAACATCGGCAAGGTCATAGCCATCATCACCGTGCCCACGGCACTCGGCCCGATTCTCGGCCCCGTCCTCGGCGGCCTCATCCTCTCTCTGGCCAACTGGCGCTGGCTGTTCCTCATCAACATTCCCTTCTGCCTCGTCGGCATCTGGCTCGCCTGGCGCAATCTGCCAGACGACCGGCCCGCACCCGACCAGCCCCGCGCCCGCCTGGACGCCGTCGGCCTGCTCCTGCTCTGCCCGGGTTCCGCGGCCCTGCTCTACGGCCTCTCCCAGGTCGACGGCGACACGGGCTTCGCCAGTGCCCAGGTCCTCATTCCGCTGCTCGCCGGGCTCGCCCCGATCGGGGGCTTCACCTTCTGGGCACTCACCCGGGCGACCGCCCCGTTGGTCGATGTGCGCATGTTCCGGCACCGCTCGGTGGCCTCGTCGTCCACCCTGCTCTTTCTCGGCGGGATCTCCCTGTTCGGGTCGATGATGCTGCTGCCCCTGTACTTCCAGCAGGTCCGCGGCGCGACCCCGCTCGGCGCCGGACTGCTGCTCATCCCCCAGGGAGTCGGCGCCCTCGTCGCCCGCGGCCTGGCAGGCACGTACATGGACCGGGTCGGCCCCCGCGCGGTGGCCCTCGTGGCCTTCGCCTTCGTCGCCTCGTCCACCGTGCCGTTCGCCTTCGTCACCGCCGACACCAGCGAAATCCTGCTCCTGGTCGCGCTGTTCATCCGCGGCATCGCCCTGGGTGCTGCCATGATCGCGCCAATGGGTGCCGCCTTTGTCGGGCTGGAGCACGAGGACATCCCCGACGCCAGCATGATCACCCGCGTCGCTCAGCAGATCGGCGGTGCAGTGGGCGTCGCCGTCCTCATCGTCATCCTCCAGCGGAACATCGGCGACGCCCACACCCCCGACGCGCTCGCAAGCGGCTTCGACCACGCGTTCTGGTGGTCCGTGGCCCTCACCGCCGCCGCTGTTCCGCTCTGCCTGCTCCTGCCCAGCCTCCCCGAGCCGACGGCCCCCGCCGACAACAGAGCGCAAGAGACCAGCGAGAACACGGGCTCGACCACACAGTGAGCACGGCCGTGGCACCACCACCCCATGAGACGGCGCAGCAAGACTGAAGCCGCGCCATCTTGACGTGGCTGGTCAGGGTGCTGGGCCCGCGGGCGGGGTCGGTGCGTGGTGTGGTGAGGATTCGGCAGTTCTTCAGGTGGGCGAAGCCGTGCTCGACCGGGGCACGTCCGGGCGGTGACCTTCCCTTCGGGCCGTTTGTGCTGCCAGCCGCGGTCGGCCGGCTTCGTCGACGTCCCGCGCAGCGGCTCCCGCGTGCCCCGCACCAGGTGTCCAGGCCCAGTACCTCGCCGATCTGCCGGGTGACGACCGGACCGGCGGCCTGCCGCACCGCGGCCGGGACGCGCTGGTATTCCGCCGGCAGCGCGGACTCGTCCACCCCCGCTCCACGGTCGGGGCCCCGTCGCACCGCCCTGCCCGACCAGCTGCTCTTCGAGCCGGTCCAACTCCGCACGCCGCGCGGCGACCCGCTCCAGCACATTGGGATCCATCACGCGCCGGCATCACACCAGCACCCTGACCAGCCACGTCAAGATGACGCGGCCTCCGTCAGACCCCTGGCCACCGTTCCGGACACCCCGGTACGCCGACGCGTGGTGCTCATGGCTCCGCCGTAAACCAGAGGCCGACAGTCCCGGCGCCGCCGGCGGGTGTTCTGGGGGCGCTGTCAGGCGACCGTCCGGAAGCGGGACATCATGCATTCGTCCTCATGGTCGATGAGATGGCAGTGCCAGACGTAGCCCTGCAGGTCATGGCCCATGGCGCTCGTGAAGACCGCGTCGGGGTCGAAGCCGAGTTCCTCGGCGGTGGGCCAGCGGATCATCACGCGCGTCACGCTGTTGACGGGGCATCGGACGGTGTCCTTGGGCCCGCCCTCCCACGCCGCAGGGCGCTGCGGGCGGCCGGTCAGGAAGCGGTCGGGCGCAGGCGCCCAGCGGGTGCCGCGTGCAGGCTTCGGGTGGGCACGTACGTAGGCATCCACATCGAGTGCCTGCCGGTTGATGATGCGCATGTCCACCAGGTGCAGATGCATGGGGTGGTCGTCAACAGAGGTGTTGACGAACTCCCAGACCTCGGTCGTGCCCTGGCGGGGCATCTCGATCGGTTCATCGTGGAAGCAGAGGTTGCTCAGCGTCATCCCGACCTGCATCCCGTCCTTCGGCGCGTTTGGCCGGTCGTCCATGTTCAGTGTCACGATGCGCCTGCGCCGTGGCGTGTAGACCGGTGCAAGCAACGGGGGCTGCAGCCGCCCGCCACGCAGCTGCCCGGGTACCTCGCCGGGACGGCCCGCGGTTCTCCCCGCGGTGAACCGCATGACCCGCGGCACCACCGTTGCCCCGGTCAGCTTCTGGATCGTCTCGGACGGATACTCGTCGTTGGACAGCTCGACGCTCTCGCCCGCGTCCAGGCCGGAGAAGTCCACCAGGATGTCGCACCGCTCGGCCGGCATCATTCTGACCGACGACGTCCGCACGGGTGCATCCAGCAGGCCGCCGTCGTTGCCGATCACCCAGAAGGGCATCCTGTCGCTGAAGAACAGGTTGTAGGTGCGGAAGTTGGAGCCGTTCAGGAGCCGGAAGCGATAGAGCCCCCGTGCCACCTTCAGATGGGGCATGACCTTGCCGTTGACGGTCGTGGTGTCCCCGATCATCACCCCCTCCCATTGGCCGTCGGGAATCTGCCGCTGGCACCGGTAGTTCACCGACCCGTCATCGTGGAAGCGCCGGTCGGCGATCACCAGCGGGATCTCGAACTCTCCGCTCGGCAGCCGCAGGGGGTTGGTGGCCGATCCGGTGTCGAAGTTGTCGCGCAGCCAGTACGAGGCCGCCAGTCCCGCCGCCACATTCAGCCGGGTGATGCCCATGGAGTGGTCGTGGTACCACAGACCGGCGGCTTCGATGTGGTGGGCAAACGTGTATGTCTTGGACTCGCCGGGACGGAAGGTGTCCTCTGGGTGCCCGTCGAACTGCGGCGGGGTCAGCGCGCCGTGCACATGGACGTTGGCGCGCGGCCTGACCCGGTCCTCTTCGGTCGCCCCGTCCAGGGTCATGTCGACGTACTTGGCGAACAGGTGAGCGCCGAGTCTGTTGTCGAAGGTCAGGTTGATCGGCTGACCGGCGTGTGCCTGGATGGTCGGCCCCAGGGCCCCGGCTGCTCCGTAGGACCAGGCGGGCGCCACGTCCAGCTCGCGGTGGAATCGGTGCTCCGACTGTCCGATCACCACGGTTCGGTCGCCTTCGAGCACCTCGGGGATCGGCAGCTCGTCCACGAACGGCTTGAGTTCCGGCGAGGGGGCACCTCCCCGGGGTTCGCGTCCGGGGGCGGCACTCGCCACCCCGCTCTTGGCTGCCGCCAGCGTCGCCAGTCCGGCTCCTACGAAGGTCCGGCGCGACAGGTCCGGTCGCATCAGGCACTCCTTACCCTTGTTGACTACGGAACGTATGGACAGGTTACTCATAGCGATGACGCCTTCCGTGTAGGCAACGGTCGGCTGGTCCTCGAACCACATCAGCGACGGCTGCGGCAAGACCCGGGGTCCGTTCCGGAAACCGCGGGTCGCGGTGGCGCACGGTCCCAGCAAGCCGAAGGCCCCGCCCGCACGTCCCGGTGGAGACGGGAGTCGCACGGACGGGGCCGCATCAGCGGTCACCGGGATGCCGGAACGGCACCCCCGCCACCCTTCCGCATCGGGCTTCCGGGCCGCGTACGTCTCGACAGCCGCGCTGGTCACGGAGGCCGCGCCGTCTTGACGTGGCTGGTCAGGGTGCTGGTGTGATGCTGGTTCGGGGCGTTCGTGCTGGTCGGGTGTGGCAGGGGGTTCGATCGCGGTTCTGCTTCTGGACGGGGGGCCACAGGTACCGCTCACGTGACGTGCTTTGCTGCGATATGACGCGCAGTCACGTGGTGCCGCCGGACGGACGGGACGGTCCGTGGGGGCGGCAGGGCTCCGGGGACACCAGGGGCCGGTGGGTGCCGGACGTGTGGGTGGTGTGGGTGGTGTGGGTGGTGTGGGTGGCCGGCCGGCCCGGAGGGCGAGCGTCCGCCGGGCGCGCGGAGGCTCGTGTCGCGAGCCGGTGGACCCGCGTGCGGCCATCCGGGAGCAGCCTGCCCCTTGATGTCGCGCAGTGACTCTCGACGATCGGGTGGGGAAGCCGTCTGGTCCCGAGGGCACCTCCGGTGCTCTGCCGGGCCGCGCGGGGCGGGCGAGGCAGCAGGCGGCCGTCAGGGCGAGCACGCCCAGTGCGACACCGGCCCAGCTCAGCCGGGTCACCGCCACGGGCAGCGGCATGCGCGAACGCACCCGCGTCGAACTGGCGGCCCTCGGCGCCGAGCCCACCGGCCGGATCACGCTGTGCGGCTTCTCCACCGCCGCGAGCCGCCTGCTGCCGCCTGCCGCCGCCGGCCTGCGCGACGCCCACCCCCAGCTGACGGTGCGGATCATCGAGGCCGAGCCCGACCGCTGCTTCGACCTGCTGCTGGCCCAGGAGGCCGACCTCGCCCTGCTGGTCGTCACGGCGGACTCGCCGCCCATGACGGACCGGCGCTTCGATCAGCAGCCGCTGCTGGAGGATCCGCTGGACCTGGTCGTCCCGCAGGACCACCCCCTGACCCGGCGGCGCCGGGTCACCCTCGCCGACGCCGCCGAGGAGGCGTGGATCGTGGGCGGTCCGGGCACGACCTACCACCAGCTGGTGCTCGCGGCCTGCATGAGCGCGGGCTTCACGCCCGACATCGCCCACTACGCGGACGAGTGGGACACCGGCAGCGCGCTGGTCGCCCACGGCTTCGGCGTGATCCTCGTGCCCCGTCTGGCGCGGCTGCGCGAAGACTCCCCGGCCGTCCGCATCCCGCTGCACGGCGAACCGGCCCCCGCCCGGCGCATCATGGCCGTCACCCGCCTCGGCGCCCGGGAGATCCCCGCTCTCACCCAGGCCGTCCAGACCATCACCGAGGTCGCCACCGAGCTCCTCCCCCAGCACTGAGGTGCGTCTGCATGGCGCCGATGTCCCGGGATCCCACCGGCAGGGGGCGGCGGCGCTGGACGACGCGCCGGAAAGCCCCCCCCGAACGCCTTCGAGCCCGCCTTCGAGACCGCCTTCGAGACCGCCTTCGGCGGGCGCCTGACCGCAGCCAGGCGTTGCCGCTCCGCGACTCGCCCCCGAGTTCCGCCGCCGCGGACTTCCTCACCCCCGGCGGGACATGTAGACGTCGAATGCCTTATAGAGCAGGCGGTTCAGCGGCAGATCCCATTCGCCGAGATACTCCACGGCTTCGCCGCCGGTGCCGACCTTGAACTGGATCAGGCCGAGGTGCGGGTCGGCCGGGTCCACGGTGTCGGTGATGCCGCGCAGGTCGTAGACCGTACATCCGGCTGCCAGCGCTTCAGTGATCATCTTCCACTGCACGGCGTTCGACCCGCGTACCTCCCGCTTGGCCGTGGCGGAGGCACCGTAGCTGTACCAGGCGTGTTCTCCGACCCGGATCCAGATGGTGGCGGCAACGAGGTCGCCTTCGTGGTGGGCGAGGTAGAGCCGGATCCGATCCTTGTCCTCGGCCAGCAGCGCCTCGAACATCGCCGGGAAGTAGCTGAACGGCCGCGGGGTGAAGCGGTCACGCTTCGCGGTCTCGATGTAGATCCGGTAGAAGTCGGGCAGGTCCTCGACGCCGCCCTGGGTCACGACGACGCCCGCCTTGGCGGCCTTCTTGATGTTGCGCCGCCAGAGCTGGTTCATCCCCTTGAGGAGTTGCTCTTCGTCCTTGCCGGTCAACGGGACCCGGAAGACCCAGCGCGGCTGCCCGGCGGAGAATCCTTCGTCTTCCTTCGGCGGGCGCCAGCCCAGGTGCCGGAGCCGGGCGTGTGCCCGGGTGGCGGCGTCGTTGAGGGTGTCCGGTGGCACGTCGCTGAGCCTGGTGGTCTCCGGGTCGGCGATCGCAGCCTTGACCGTCGCAGCACTCCAGGTGCGGGCCACCACCGTCGTCCCGATGCGTATGGCGAAGGCGCCGGAGCGCTTCAGGTGGTCCACCAGCGGGTCGAGCCAGTCGGCCAGGTCATCCGAGGCCCAGTCGATCACCGGCCCTTCCGGCAGGTACGCCAGTGACGCCTTGAACCCGGGCAGCCGCCGATACAGCACCAAGCCCGCGCCGACCAGTTGACCTCGGTCGTCGAACCAGCCCAGCGACTCCGATCCCCATTCGCTCTTCACCGCGGCCCAGGCTGGGGTCTGCAGGAAACTCACCGCAGGTTGGATCGCGTTGAACGCGGCGTGGTCGCTCGCCGTGATGGTCCTTACCCGAAAAGCCACAGCCGCTCCTACCTGCCGTCCATCGGTCGATCTACCAGCACATCGTGGGGTCCGGACGCGAGCGCGGCGGCGACCTCGTCGAGGCGCGCCCCGCGGGACGCCTTGACGAGCACCACGTCGCCGGCGGTGAGCCGGCCGCGCAGCCACTCGACGGCCGCGGCGTTGTCGGGCAGCGCCACCGCCCGCTCTCCGGCGCCGTCGGCGAACGGCCGGGCGCCGACCGCGACCACCACGTCGGCCCGGGAGGCGGCGTACTCTCCGACGGCGCGGTGCTCGGCCTCGCTGTCGTCGCCGAGTTCCCGCATCTCGCCGAGGACGGCGATGCGGCGCCCGCCTTCGACTGCCGCCAGCGCGTCCAGGGCGGCACGGGTCGAGTCGGGGTCGGCGTTGTAGGAGTCGTTGAGCAGCGTTGCGCCACCGGCGAGTTCACATGGCTCCAGGCGCCACTTCGACAGCGAGACCGTGGCCAGCGCCGCCGCGGCCCCAGCGAGGGAGACGCCGGCCGCCAGCCCCGCCGCCGCGGCAGCCGACGCGTTGAGCGCTTGGTGAGCGCCCACGAGCGGCAGCGCGACCGGAGCCGAGGCGGCGGCGGTCCGCAGGGTGAAGGACGGCCGGACCAGCCGGTCCAGCACCACGTCGCCTATGCGAACGTCGGCGTGTTCCGCCCGGCCGAACGTCAGCACCGTGCGGTCGGTGAGCGATCTCATCGCGGCCACCCGGGGATCGTCGGCGCCCAGGACCGCGGTGCCGCCGGGCGCCAGCCCCTGCACCAGCTCGCCCTTGGCCTGGGCGATCGCCGCACGCGACCCGAGGTGGCCGAGGTGGGCCTGGCCGACGTTCAGGACGACACCGATGTCGGGCGCGACCAGGCCGGTGAGTTCGGCGATGTCGCCGATGCGGCGGACCCCCATCTCCAGGACGAGGAACCGGGTGGCCGCGTGGGAACGCAGCATGGTGAGCGGCACGCCGAGCTCGTTGTTGAGGGAGCCGGTCGTGGCGATCGTCGGAGCGGCGCTCGACAGCACGGCCGCCAGCAGGTCCTTGGTGCTGGTCTTGCCGTGGGATCCGGTCACCCCGACGACGGTCAGCCCGTCGCGCAGCCGTGCCACGACGTGGGCGGCCAGCGCCTGCAACGCGGCCTTGGTGTCCTCGACGACGACGGTCGGCAGCGCCGTGGGCCGGGAGCCGAGCACGGCCGCCGCACCGGCCCGGCCGGCCTGGGCGGCGTAGTCGTGGCCGTCGACGTGTTCGCCGACGAAGGCGACGAAGAGGCCGCCCGGTTCGGCCTGCCGGCCGTCGAGCACTGCCGGCGCGGTCACCGTCACGGCGCGGTCGCCCTCGACCGTCCCGCCGACGACTGCGGCGATCTCGCCGAGGCTGAGCGGGATCACGCGATCACGCCCGGACCGTGCAGGGACCGGCGAGGGAGAGGATGACAGGGGCTGGTTCGCTGTAGGGCATGCCTTCCAGTCAAGGAGGCGTGGCGTTGCCGGAGCGTATGCAGTTTTCCATATGCCGACGATATGTCGCCGGCCGGCGCCGGTGCGGGATCGCCCGGAGCCCTCAGGGCGCCACGGCAGCGTGTTGCGCATTCACCACGCCGACATATCGTCGGCGTATCGAAAACTGCATACGCGCCGGCAACACCACGCTCTCTTGACTGGAGGGCATGAGTTCCAGCGGACCAACACGAGCGGCGGCCTGCTCCACCCGGGCACTGGCGTCGTCCTCACGGGCTGTCTCGACGACGGAAATCACGGTCTATGGGTGCGAGCAGGACGAGGCCGTTCTGTTCCGGGAGTTGGCGCCCCGCTTCGGCGTGGTGCCGACCATCACGAAGGCAGCGGTATCGGAAGCCAATGCGGACCTGGCAGTCGGGAAGCGATGCATCAGCATAGGCCACAAGACGCACGTCACCCGTGCCACGCTTGTCGCGCTGAGCCGCGCCGGTGTGGAGTACCTCTCCACACGGAGCGTTGGCTGCAACCACATCGACGTGAGCTACGCGGAGAGCGTCGGTATCTCCGTCGGAAACGTGGCGTATTCCCGCGACAGCGTTGCCGACTACACGCTCATGCTGATGCTGATGGCTGTGCGCCATGCGAAGGCCACCATCCGTCGCGTCGATGCTCATGACTACCGACTGAGCGAGGTACGCGGCAAAGAGCTGCGCGACCTGACGGTCGGAGTGGTCGGCACGGGGCGTATCGGCACAGCAGTCATCGACCGGCTGCGAGGCTTCGGCTGTCGCGTGCTGGCCTACGACAACCGCCCGAAGACCTCCGCCGATTACACGCCGATCGACGAGCTGCTCCGGCACAGCGACATGGTCACGCTCCACACCCCGCTCACCGCAGACACGCACCATCTCCTCGATCGCCGACGTATCGAGCAGATGAAACACGGCGCGTTCATCGTCAACACCGGACGCGGGCCGCTCATCGATACTGAAGCCCTCCTTTCGGCGCTGGAGAGCGGCAAACTGGGCGGCGCGGCGCTGGACGTCCTCGACGGCGAGGAAGGAATCTTCTACACCGACTGCCGGAACAAGCAGATCGAGAACCACTCGCTGTTGCAGCTCCAAGAGCTGCCGAATGTGTTCATGAGTCCGCACACGGCCTACTACACCGACCACGCGCTGCGCGACACCATCAAGAACAGTCTCATCAACTGCCTGAACTTTGAAAGCGGGAAAACATGAGCAGGTTGAATATCGGCATCATCTTCGGAGGCTCTTCCGAAGAACACCCCGTCTCCGTCAAGTCCGCCCAAGAGGTCGCAAAGAACCTCGACACCGATACCTACGAACCGTATTGGATCAGCATTACGCAGTCCGGTTCCTGGAAGCTCTGTGACGCCCCCGGCGCAGCCGGGGAGAGCGTGGGCGCCCGTCCGGTCATGCTGTCACCCGACCGCAGCGTCCACGGACTGCTCGTCCTGGAACAGGGACGATTCGAAGTGATCCATCTGGACCTCGTGTTGCCCGTTCTGCACGGCCCGCTCGGCGAAGACGGCGCGATCCAGGGCCTGTTGGAGCTCTCCGGCGTGCCCTATGTCGGCTGCGATGTCCAGAGCTCTGCCGTATGCATGGACAAATCCCTGACCTACACCGTCGCCAAGAGCGCGGGTATCGCCACGCCCAACTTCTGGGTAGTCGCGGAGAACGAGAAGGCCGACGTCGACCAGCTTCCTTATCCTGTCTTCGTGAAGCCCGCCCGTTCGGGTTCATCTTTCGGCGTCAGCAAGGTTGCCGGAGCAGAGGACTTGCCGAGTGCACTGGACGCGGCACGGCAGTACGACTCGAAGGTCCTGATTGAAGAGGCTGTGGCCGGGAGCGAGGTCGGCTGCGCGATCCTGGGGGAACCATTCGCCCCGTTCGCGGGCGAGGTGGACCGGGTGGCCCTCTCACACGGATTCTTCAGGATCCACCAGGAGGACGCACCGGAGACGGGTTCGGAGAACTCGACGTTCATCGTTCCCGCCGACATCTCCGAAGCATCGCGCCGGCTCGTCCAGGAGAGCGCCAAGACCCTCTACCGCGCGCTGGGCTGCCAGGGGCTTGCCCGCGTGGACGTGTTCCTCAAGGAGGACGGCCAGGTGGTGCTCAACGAGGTCAACACCCTGCCCGGCATGACCTCCTACAGCCGCTATCCCCGGATGATGGCCGCCGCGGGGCTGCAGCTTTCCGACGTGCTCGACCGGCTCGTGTCCATGACGCTGGACCGGAAGAAGCGATGACCGACGACTTCGTGTACGTGGACGAGCTGGTGCCCGGCATCCGCTGGGATGCCAAGTACGCCACCTGGGACAACTTCACCGGAAAGCCGGTGGACGGATACCTGGCAAATCGCATAGTCGGCACGAGAGCGCTGTGCACAGCCCTGGGACGGGCGCAGGAAAAAGCCGCATCCCTCGGCTTCGGCTTGCTCGTTTGGGACGGATACCGTCCGCAGCGCGCCGTCGACTGCTTCCTGCACTGGTCAGAACAGCCGGAGGATGGTCGGACGAAGCGGCGGCACTACCCCAGTATCGACAGATCCGAGCTGTTCGGCAAAGGATACGTGGCGGCCAAGTCGGGCCACAGCCGTGGCAGCACCGTCGACTTGACGCTCTATGCCCTTGCCACCGGGGACATGACTCGCATGGGCGGCCACCATGACCTCATGGACCCGGTCTCACATCATGGGGCAGGAGGAATCACGCCCATCGAGGCGGAAAACCGCGAGCTCCTCTGCTCCATCATGGAGGACTGCGGATTTGACCGATACGACTGCGAGTGGTGGCACTACACACTGAGAAGCGAGCCCTATTCCGATGTCTATTTCGACTTTCCCATCACATAGTGTACGTCTCCCTTACGTCTCGCAGTGGGGAAGCCTGGAACGGAACGACGAGGTCGTCATGCGGCGCGCCGACCCGTCGGGGCTTGAGGTCTTCTTGAGGCATACTGATCCATCGGAACTGCACGACTGGGCCTCCGATGGATACCGCTCGCGCGAGGAGTACCTGTTCTGGTCCCGCAAAGTCTGCGGCCTGGCATGTCTGCAGTCGCTGCTCCGCGGCTGGACGGACGTCCGACTGCCGATGCGTGAACTCCTTGCGCTGGCCCTCAACTGGGGCTGCTATGTGGTGGACCCTCCGGGCAGGGTCCGCGGACTGCTCTACAGGCCGTTCATGGCATGGGTCGGTTCACAGTTCGGATTCACCTGTCAACTGGTCGAGTACACACCACTCCACATATCCGCCCGGGAGGTGCGGCCGGGGCAGGTCATGATCGCGTCGGTATCGCCTGAGATTCGCGACCCGAGAATCCACGAACCGCGACGGGGAGGGCATCTTGTGCTGATTCACGCGACCCATGGCGGGAGGGTGCGGTTCCATGATCCGTCGGGCTACTCCCACAATGCGGAATCCGCATCGCTGCCCATACGCGTCTTCGAGCGATTCCATGCAGGACGAGGAATCCTGGTCAGCGCGACATCGTACGGCTCGAACTCATCCTGATCATCGCCGGGCGGCGGGCAGTTGCAGCGCGACGCGGAGCCCGCCGGCAGCCCGGGGGCTGAGAGTGAGGGTTCCGTCGTGTGCCTGAGCGATGCTCTTGACGATCGCCAGGCCAAGGCCCACCCCCGCGTGGTCCGGGCGTATGCGTGCGGTGCCGCGCTGAAACGGCTCGGTGAGTGTCGAGACCAGCTGGGGGCTGAGCTTGTCGCCGGTGTTCTCGACCGTGAGCAGGACGGACTCGGGGCCGATGGCGGTGCTGACCTGCACGGTGCCGTGCTCGGGAAGGTTGTGGACGATCGCGTTGTGCAGCAGATTCGTGGTCAGCTGCAACAGGAGCGCGTACGAGCCGACGGTGGGCGCAATGGCCCCGGAGGTCTCGATGGTGACGCCGTGCCTTTCCGCGAACGGGAGGAGCGACTCGGCCGCTTCTTCCGCGATGAGGGACAGGTCGACGTCTTCCCGGCTGAAGGAGTGCAGGTCGGCGCGGCTGAGCAGCAGCAGTGCCTCGGTGAGGTCGATCGCTCGGGCGTTGACAGCGCGGAGGCGATCGTCGAGCTCGCCGCCGTCGCGGTTCGGGTCGTTGCGGGCGGCATCGAGAAGGGTCTGTGTGATCGCCAGCGGGGTACGCAGCTCGTGAGAGGCGTTGGCAGCGAACCTCTGCTGCTCGGCGTCACGTGCTTCGAGCTGCGCGAGCATGGAGTCGAAGGCGTCGGCGAGCTCACGGAACTCGTCGTTTCGTCCCTCCAGCTCGATCCGGTACGAGAGCGATCCGCCCGCGGCCCTCCGGGTGGCGTTCGTGATGCGCGTGACGGGAGCAAGCATGCGGCCCGCGAGGAGCCACCCGCCCACCAGCCCTACCACCAGCATCACCGTGAGTGTGGCGATGGCCGCAGGAACGAAGAGGCGCGGGCCGAAGTTGCGGGGCCTGAGGAGGAGCTGGAAGTCGTCGAGCGTAGGAATGTAGAGCATCGACCGGTCTCTCACGAGAAAGAACCACAAGACCCCGATCAGCAGAGCTCCAGCGACCGCGAGGAAGCCGGCGTAGCTGAGCGTGAACTTGACGCGAATGCTCAGCCCGGGGCGCCTATCCACCCTCCGCTCCCCGGCCGCCGGCAGCCGACCGGGTGTCGATGCAGTACCCGACGCCCGGCACGGTGGCGATCAGCCCGGGTTCACCCAGCCGCTTCCGCAACGCCGAGACCGTTATGCGCACGGCGTTCGTGAACGGATCGGTGTTCTCGTCCCACGCCCGTTCCAGCAGCTCCTCGGCGCTGATCACACCGCCCTCGGCGGCAACCAGGACTTCGAGCACCGCGAACTGCTTCCTCGTCAGCGCGACGTACCGGCCGTCCCGGTAGACCTCGCGACGGAACGGATCCAGACGCAGGCCGGCGATCTCCCGCACGGGCGGTCTGCTGTGGGCGCGTCTGCGGTCGAGTGCTCTGAGCCTGAGTACGAGCTCGCGCAGGTCGAACGGCTTGGTGAGATAGTCGTCGGCGCCCAGCTCGAACCCGGATGTCTTGTCGTCGAGCCGGTCGGCGGCGGTGAGCATCAGGATCGGAAGGCCGCTGCCGGAGGCGACGATGTGCTCGGCGATCTCGTCACCGGAAGGGCCCGGGATGTCGCGATCGAGGACGGCGATGTCGTAAGCGTTGACGCTCAACAGCTCCAGAGCAGTGTGACCGTCACCGGCGATGTCGGCCGCGATCGCCTCCAGGCGCAGCCCATCGCGGATGGCCTCTGCCATGTAGAGCTCGTCCTCGACCACCAGCACACGCATGCGTTCAACGGTACGAGCCAGCACATATCGTCGGCATATCGAAATCCCATACGAGCTGACAGCATCGCGCTGGTTTCGGACTCGCGTTCGACCTATTACGCTCTTCCATGGATCTATGGAGGAATGATGGCGGAGACGGAGGACGGCGCCAAAGCCGCGCTGTACGAGGCGTTCGCGGCGACCGGGAAGGCGCTGGGGAGCGGGAAGCGGCTGGAGCTGCTGGACCTGCTCGCGCAGGGCGAGCGCAGCGTGGAGGGTCTGGCGCGGACGGCAGGGCTGAACGTCACGACCGCGTCGGCGCATCTGCAGACGCTCAAGCAGGCCGGTCTGGTGGCCACGCGCCGCGAGGGCGTGAAGGTGTTCTACCGCCTGGCCGGCGACGATGTGGCGCGGCTGTGCGTGCTGTTGCAGCAGGTGGCGCAGGACCGCCAGCCCGCTGTGGAGCCTGCGCGCGTCGCGTTCCTCGGACCGGACGGGGGGCGCGAGTTCAGCGTGCCGCAGATGCGGGCCTCGTTGCAGGCCGGGACGGCGGTGCTGCTGGATGTGCGGCCGGCGGAGGAGTACCGGGCGGGCCACATCCCCGGTGCGCTGTCGATTCCGGTCGGGGAGCTGGCGGACCGGATCGGTGAGCTGCCGGAGGGGGTGGAGGTCGTCGTGTACTGCCGTGGTGAGTACTGCGCGCTCGCCTACGACGCGGTGCGGCTGCTGGCCCGGCGGGGAAGGCGCGCGGTGCGGCTGACCGACGGGATGCTGGAGTGGCGGCTGGCCGGACTGCCGGTGTCGGCCGGAGCCGGGGAGGGGGCGTGAGCACGCCTCCGGCGCCGGGAGGGCTGGACGACGGCCCGCTCTATCTGGACTACAACGCGACCACCCCCGTCGACCCCCGGGTGACGGAAGCGATGCTTCCCTACCTCTCCCACTGGTTCGGCAACCCCTCCAGCGGCCACGGCTACGCCGAGGAGCCGCGCCGTGCGCTGGGTGAGGCGCGGGAGCAGACAGCGGTTCTGATCGGCGCGACCCCGGCCGAGATCGTGTTCACCGGTTCGGGCTCCGAGGCCGACCAGCTGGCGGTCCGCGGGGCGGCCCTCGCCCGCGGCCGACGGCGCCCGCACGTGATCACGCAGGTCACCGAACACCCGGCCGTCCTGGAGACGTGCCGGGCCCTGGAACGGCTGCACGGCGTACGGGTGACCTACCTGCCGGTCGACGCGGACGGACTGGTCACCCCGGCGGCGCTGGCCGACGCGCTGGAGGAGGACACGGTGCTGGTGTCGGTGATGGCCGCCAACAACGAGACCGGTGCTCTGCAGCCCGTCGGGGAGCTGGCTGCTCTCGCCCGTCGGCGCGGTGCGCTCTTCCACTGCGACGCGGCCCAGGCGGCCGGAAAAATCCCCCTGGACGTCGGCACGCTCGGCGTGGACCTGCTGACCGTGGTGGGCCACAAGATGTACGCGCCCAAGGGCGCCGCCGCGCTGTATGTACGCAGCGGGGTGGAGCTGGAGCCGGTCGCCTACGGCGGCGGACAGGAACGGGGCCTGCGAGCGGGCACCGAGAGCGTGGCGCTGGCCGTCGCGCTCGGCAGCGCCGCGCAGCTGGCCACCGACGCGCTGGCGCGCGGGGAAGGCCGGCGGCTGGCCGGGCTGCGCGACGACCTGCACACCCGCCTGGCGCGCGGGTTGCCCGGCCGGGTGCGGCTGAACGGACCGGCCGAGGGGAGCGCGCGACTGCCGAACACGCTGAACGTCAGCATCGACGGGGCCCGCGGGCACGAACTGCTCGCCGCTCTGCCGCGGCTGGCTGCCTCGACCGGTTCCGCCTGCCACAGCGGCCGGCACACACCCTCCCCGGTCCTGGCCGCCACGGGCCTCGGCCCGCAGCGGGCGCTGGGCGCACTCCGCCTGTCCCTGGGCCGCTGGACCACGGCCGAGGACACACGGTCGGCCGCCGAGTTGCTCATCACGGCCGCCGGAACCAGCACAGAGAGGGAAGGCTCAGCGACATGAACGGCGCCCACCGGGACCTGGCAGACGCACAGCGGCAGCACTGGCAGAACACCTACCAGGCCCATCCGGGCATGTACGGCCAGGAGCCGTCCGCCCCCGCGGCCCACGCCGCCGAGGCGTTCCGGACAGCCGGGGCCAGGGACGTACTGGAGTTGGGAGCCGGGCACGGCCGTGACGCGCTCCTCTTCGCCCGCGAGGGCTTCACCGTGCAGGCCACCGACTTCAGCCCCACGGGACTGGAGCAGCTGCGCGACGCCGCCCGCTCCGCAGGAGTCGGTCACCGGGTGACCACCGCCGTGCACGACGTGCGGCAGCCGCTGCCGTTTCCGGACGCCTCGGTGGACGCGGCCTTCGCCCACATGCTGCTGTGCATGGCCCTGTCCACACAGGAGATCCACGCCCTGGCCGGCGAGGTCCGCCGCGTTCTCCGACCGGGCGGAACCTTCGTCTACACCGTGCGGCACACCGGTGACGCCCACTACGGCATCGGCACCGCAGCGGGCGACGACATCTACGAACACGGCGGCTTCGCGGTGCACTTCTTCCACCGCGCCCTGGTCGACGCCCTCGCCGAAGGCTGGAACCTGCAGGAGGTCCACGCCTTCGAGGAAGGCGAACTGCCCCGTCGGCTGTGGCGCGTCACCCAGAGCCTGCCGCTGCCGTACTGACCGTGCCCGCTGTCCCGCCCGCGGAGACTCCGCCGCTCAATGCCCCCAGGTGTCGCATGACGCTCAGCCCTCCTGCGGCTGCGATGCTGCGGTGGTCAGCGCCCGCGCTCCGAACCTGCGGCGCCAGGCGAGCGAGACGTACACGAGCGCGATGAGCACCGGGACCTCGATGAGCGGGCCCACGACGCCGGAGAGGGCCTGGCCGCTGGTGACGCCGAAGGTCGCGATGGCCACCGCGATGGCCAGCTCGAAGTTGTTGCCGGCTGCGGTGAAAGCGAGCGTCGCGGTGCGGTCGTAGGCGAGCCCGACGGCCTTGCCGAGGGCGAAGGTGCCGAACCACATCACGCCGAAGTACACGAGCAGCGGCAGCGCGATGCGGGCCACGTCCAGCGGCTGCGAGGTGATCGTCTTCCCCTGGAGCGCGAAGAGGACGACGATCGTGAACAGCAGCCCGTAGAGCGCGAACGGGCCGATCCTGGGAAGGAACCGGTTCTCGTAGCTCTGCGTGCCGAGCTTCTTCTCGCCGATGCGGCGGGTGAGGTATCCCGCGAGGAGCGGGACGCCGAGGAAGATGACGACGTTCAGCGCGATCTTCCACATCGAGATGTCCAGGTGCTGCCCCTCGCCCAGGCCGAGCCGGCCGGGGAGCAGGTCGAGGTAGAACCAGCCGAGCAGCCCGAAGGCGATCACCTGGAAGACGGAGTTGAGGGCGACGAGGACGGCGGCGGCCTCGCGGTCGCCGCAGGCGAGGTCGTTCCAGATGATGACCATGGCGATGCAGCGGGCGAGGCCGACGATGATGAGCCCGGTGCGGTACTCGGGCAGGTCGGACAGGAAGATCCAGGCGAGCGCGAACATCACGGCCGGGCCCAGCAGCCAGTTGACGACCAGCGAGGAGACCATCAGCCTGCGATCGCCGGTGACGGTGTCGAGCTTGTCGTAGCGGACCTTGGCCAGCACCGGGTACATCATGATCAGCAGGCCGAGCGCGATCGGCAGCGAGACCCCGCCGATCTCGACCTTGCTCAGCACGTCGTTCAGCCCGGGGATCGCCCGGCCCAGGCCGATCCCGGCGGCCATGGCGGCCAGGATCCACACCGCCAGATAGCGGTCGAGAGCGGAGAGCTGCCTGGCGATGCCGGAGCCCGCGCCGGGGGCGGCGGGCTGCTCGCCGACGGGGGCAGCTCCGGTGCCCGTGGCGGGTTCCTTCGTGCTCACGGGCAGGGCCTCTTCCGGTCGGTTGCGGCGGTCTCGCGGGCGGTCTCGGCCAGCTCGGTGAAGGCCCCGGCCAGCGAGGTCAGCACCTCGGGCCGCAGCTTGTAGTAGGTGAACCGGCCGCAGGGCTCGGTCTCGACGACGCCCGCCTCGCGCAGCACCCGCAGATGGTTGGACAGGTTCGTCTGCCGCGCGCCGGTCTCCTCCACCAGGTGCGTGGTGCACAGGGTCTCGCGCGCGAGCAGGGTCACGATCTCGTACCGCAACGGGTCGGCGATCACCCGGATCAGCTCCGCACCCTCCGGCGGGACCGGAGACACCTCAGTCTTGGTTGACATCATCATGCGCTGATATTCTCACGTCATTCGCTGCTGATACCATCCCTGGCTGATTCGAGAGAGGCGAGATCGCCGTGTCCGAGAAGCCCTCCGTCCTCTTCGTCTGCGTGCACAACGCGGGCCGCTCCCAGATGGCCGCCGCCTGGCTCTCCCACCTCGCCGCCGACCGCGTCGAGGTCCGCTCGGCGGGATCCGCCCCGGCCGAGTCCGTGAACCCGGCGGTGGTCGAGGCGATGCGCGAGGTCGGCATCGACATCGCCGACGAGACGCCCAAGGTGCTGACCGCCGACGCGGTCCAGGCATCCGACGTGTGCGTGACCATGGGGTGCGGCGACGCCTGCCCGGCCCTCGGTGAGGGCGACAGCCCCGGCAAGCGCCACCTCGACTGGAAGCTGGACGACCCCGCCGGTCAGGGCGTGGAGGCCGTACGGCCCATCAGGGACGAGATCAGGGCCCGCGTCGAGGGCCTGATCGCCGAGCTCGCCCCGGAGGGCCGGAAGACAGCGAAGTGAGCGCCGCCACCGAGGGGACACCGGCGTCCGTAACGTGATCACCGACGGATCCGGCCCGGCCGGATACACCGCAGCGCCGTACACCGCGCGCGTCGGCCAGCGGAGCGTTCAGCAGCAGTCGCAGCCGGAGCGGCAGCCGCATCCGTCCTCGGACCCGCCGTCCGAGGGTTTCAGCAGCGCGGCAGCGGGCGGGGTCGCACAGCAGCCGTCGCCCCGCCATGCCTCGCGGCCCTCCTTGACGGCGATGGCGGCGATGACCAGGGCGGCGACGGGGTCGGCCCAGGCCCAGCCGAGAGTGGCGTTGAGGACCAGGCCCACCAGGAGGACCGCGGAGAGGTAGGTGCACAGCAGGGTCTGCTTGGAGTCCGCGACCGCCGAGGCGGAGCCCAGTTCGCGTCCGGCCTTGCGCTGGGCGAAGGAGAGGAACGGCATGATCGCCAGCGACAGGGCGGCGATGACGATGCCGGGGATGGAGCGTTCCGCTTCGCCGGTGCCGGTCAGGGCGCGTACCGCGTCGACGGTGACGTAGGCGGCCAGGACGAAGAAGGAACCGGCGATGATCCGCAGGGTGGTCTTCTCCCGGGCCTCGCGCACGGCGTGGTCGGCGGCGGAGAACTGCCAGGCGACCGCGGCGGCGGAGGAGACCTCGATGAGGGAGTCCAGGCCGAAGCCGATCAGTGCGGTGGAGGAGGCCAGGGCGCCGGCCGTGAGGGCGACGGCCGCCTCGATGACGTTGTAGGCGATGGTCGCGGCGACCAGCAGCCGTATGCGCCGGGCGAGGTTCTCCCGGCGAGCGGGGGACGGGCCGAGGGAAACCGTGGCCATCAGCAGCAGCCCTCCTCATCGGCGTCGACGCAGGTCCTGTCGGTCTCGACGGCGACGACGGCGGTGCGCAGGTCGTCCAGCGCGTGGCCCAGGCCCGCGTCGGCCAGCTCGTAGCGCACGCGCCGGCCGACGGGCACAGCGACGACCAGACCGCAGTCGCGCAGGCACGCCAGGTGGTTCGACAGCCGGGTACGGGAGATGCCCAGTCGGTCCGCCAGGTCGGCGGGGTGGGCCGGCGCCTCGCGCAGGGCGAGCAGCAGCCGGCAGCGGATCGGGTCGGCCAGGGCACGGCCGAACCGCGCCAGCACATCGATGTCAGTGGGCAGCGTCAGCACCGCACTCACGGTACACGAGTTCGTGGATTCACGATATCGTGGATCACATTCCGGGTCCCGGGAGACGGGGTGCGGGAGACGGGGTGCGGGGCGTGCGGGAGCGCGTCGCCGCCCGACAGCGGACCCTGGACAGGATCGCGAAGTCCGGGACCGAGCACCGGCAGCATCTCACCGAGGACGACCTGTGCTGGGCCGGTGACCACAGGTGCGGGCCATCCAGGCGATCAGTGTGAAGGCGCTGATCCGCCCCGGCCAGTGGCCCACGACCCTGTGCTTCTGGCTGACCTCGTTCGCCGGGCTGCTGCTCGTGCACGGAGTCGGCCAGTGGCTGCCGAAGATCATGGGCGACCTCGGCTACGAGACCTGCGACTCGCTGCTCTTCTCCACCGCCCTCAGCGTCGGGGGCATCGTCGACATGCTCGTCGCCGGACGCCTCGCGGATGCCGTCGGGCCGCGCCGGACCGTCATCGTCCGGTTCACGCTGACCGCCGTCTTCGGCGCGGTGATGGTGACTCCTCCCCCCGAATGAATCCGGGGGCTTCTCCTGTCGGTGGCTAGGCCGCGTCGGGAAGGACCAGCCCGGCCCTGAGTGCGACGTTCCAGGCTCCCACGCGGTCGGCGTGGTCGATGTGCCGGCATGAGGTGCACTGGAACTTTTCGCCGTCGCGGTTCCCGCCGTCCACCTGCCCGCATTCGGGGCAGGTGCGCGAGGTGTTGCGGGGGTCCACCGGAATCAGAACACGAGCGGCGCTTTCAGCCTTCTGCGCGAGGATGCCCGGGAACGCCCCCCAACCCGCGTCAAGAATGCTGCGGTTGAGCCCGGCCTTCGAGGCGGCACCGTTCGGCAGGAACGCGCCGTCGTTCCCAGCGTCGGGCTTCGCCTTGGGGGTGCGAACCATGTTCGCGATGCGAAGTTGCTCGTGCGCGATCCGGTCGTACTCGCGGACCAGGGCGAGCGCGGCCTTGTGCGCGTGGTCGAGCCGCTGACGCCTCACCTTGCGGTGCAGATTGGCAACCTTCTCCACCGCCCGGCGGTGCTTTGCCGACCGGTTCTCGCGCTTGCGGCGCGGAAACGTCTTGAGGGCGCGCTGAGCCTCGGCGAGGGCTTCGGCGCCCAGCTTGCCGTGCCTCGGGTTGTCGACGTGGGCCCCCTCGGAGGTGGTGAGGAAGTGGGTTACGCCCATGTCGATACCGGTCACGGCCCCGGTGGCCGGGAGCGGTTCGGCGGACACGTTGTCGCAGGCGAGGACCACATACCAGTGCTTGCCCTCGCGCTTGACGGACACGGTCTTGACGCGGCCTGCACCGGCCGGTGCTGGTGGACGCGGACGTGGCCGACATCTTGGAGGCGAACGCGGGTGACGGGGTCGTGCGGGGTGGAGTCCCAGCGGCAGCCGTCGCCGTCCTTGGGGAAGTCCACCGTGTCGAACCAGCCCACGCCCCTAAAACGGGGGTATCCGGACTTCTCCCCGGCCTTCACCCGCCGGAAGAACGCCTGGAACGCCTTGTCCAGGCGCCGCAAGGTCGCCTGCTGGGAGGAGAACGACCAGCGGCCTTGCCGCTCGGGGTCGAACGTCCGGATCTCCTTGAGCTGGGCGGACTGCTGCCCGTACCGGACCGTCGTCTTCGAGGCGTGCCGGTAGGCATCCCGGCGTTCCTGCAAGGCCCCGTTGTACAGGGAGCAGTGGTCGGCCAGCATCGCCCGCAGCGCGGACTCCTGCCGCACCGTCGGACGCAGCAGGAACTTGTAAGCACGGCGCACCGTCGTCGGCCTCCTTCCCCACAACGTGGCCAACCGTACGTTCCCCCACTGACAACACAGCAGATCCGGGCAGAAAGCTGAGGTCAGAGCAATCCTGAGAAGCGATTCCCCACCCCGCTGAAGCGGGGCGTCCCCTCGCTAGAATCTGATGGCGCTGGCGGCGCTCACCATCCGTTCCCGGCAGGCTCCGGCCCGAGGCCGAGGCCGAGCCCGGACCTCGACCCGGCCCTGAACCCGGTCTGCCCCTTCACCGCCACGACGGTCTCCGCGTAGCGGCCCGCGGGAGAAAACCGTTATCGCGGCCTGCCCCGTCGCGTCGCCTGTGAGAGACGCTCACATCAGGGTGCGTGCTCGGTGTACTGCGCGCCCCCACTCCCCCACACTCACAGGAGCCGTTCATGGGCCAGACCAACAGACACCGGATGAGCCGTCGCAGCCTGCTGCGGATCGGGGGCGGCGTGGCCGCCGCCGGCGCGGTGGGCGGCGTGGCCGCCGCCTGGAGCAGCGGCGGCTCCGCCGACGCCGCATCCGACGCGGCGGCCAAGACGTCCAAAGCGACCGCACCGGACAGCTTCACGCACCCCGGGATGCTGCACATCTGGGGCGATCTGAACCGGGCCAGGGCCCGGGTGGCCGCGGGCGACGACCCGTGGCTGTCGGGCTGGAAGCGGCTGACCGCCAACGGGCGCTCGCACAGCGGCTGGACGCCCCGCCCGCTGGAGACCGTGGTCCGCGGCGGCGGCAAGGGCGAGAACTACGGCGTCCTGTACGCCGACATCCACGCCGCCTACCAGAACGCGCTGCGCTGGCACATCGGCGGCACGCAGGAGCACGCCGACACCGCGCGCGACATCCTCAACGCCTGGTCCGGCACGCTCAAGAAGATCGACGGCGATACGAACAAGTACCTGGCGCTCGGCCTGTACGGCTGGCAGTTCGCCAATGCCGCCGAGCTGATCCGGGACTACGACGGCTTCCACCTGGAGCAGTTCCAGCAGATGATGCGCGACGTCTTCTCCGGGTGGAACCACGACTTCCTGGTCCGGCACAACGACACCTGCGACTCCCACTACTGGGCGAACTGGGACCTGTGCAACATGGGGTCGCTGATGGCCATCGGCATCCTCTGCGACGACGGCGAGCTCTACCAGGAAGCCCTGGACTACTTCTACGAAGGGAAGGGCAACGGCGCGATCAAGAACGCGGTGCCGTTTCTGCACCGCGACGACGAGGGCCACGCCCTCGGCCAGTGGCAGGAGTCCGGGCGCGACCAGGGGCACACCGTCATGGGCATGGGCCAGATGGGGGCGATCTGCGAGATGGCCTGGAGCCAGGGCACCGACCTGTACGGCTACGACGACAACAGGTTCATGAAGGCGGCGCAGTACGTCGCCAAGTACAACCTCGGCAAGGACGTGCCGTTCACCACCTACGAGTGGGGCCTCGGGGCCGACTGCACCCCGATGTCCCACACGGAGATCTCCCCGACAGGCCGGGGACAGAAGCGCCCGGTATGGGACATGCTGCACTACCACTACACCCGCCGGCGGCGGGAGTCCGTGCCGTACATCACCGAGATGGCCCAGAGCGTCCGCCCGGAGGGCGGCGGCGGGGACTACGGGGCGAGCAGCGGCGGCTACGACCAGCTCGGCTTCGGGACGCTGCTCTACGCGAAGTAGCCCGAGCAGCCCGTCCCCCTGTCCCGCAGTGGTCCGGCCGGCGAGCGGCCGGACCACCGGGCGGGCCGTCAGTCAGCGGGGCTGATCCCGTCCCACAGGGAGCACCGGTGCTCCCTGTCGATCTGTGCATGGGTGACGCGTTCGGCTCAGGGCGCCCGGAACTGCAGCAGGTCGCCCTCGGCGGTGTGCCTCGGCCAGGCCGGCGCGAACGCCGTGTTCGGATCGCCGTCCGGCAGCGGCGGGGTGGATCCGTCTCGGCGCCAGCGGCGCCAACGAAATCGTTGACTATCTTGTGCTCTAGATTTCGCTTCGACAGGCACTCGCGCGCCGGGGAGGGCATATGCCGAAGCACGCAGGACCGAGCACCGGAGAGCAGGCCAGACAGCAGGTGCTCGGGCAGCTGCGGCAGGCCATCTCGCAGGGCGAGATGGCCCCGGCACAGCGGCTGGTCGAGGACGAGCTCGCCGAGCAGTTCGGCGTGACGCGCGCCAGCGTCCGGGCGGCGCTGATCGAGCTGGAGTCCGAAGGGCTCGTCGAGCGGATCCGCAACCGCGGATCGCGGGTACGGGTGGTGAGCGTCGACGAGGCGATCGCCATCACCGAGTGCCGTATGGCGCTCGAAGCGCTGTGCGCGGCCAAGGCGGCCGTCACCGCCGACGACGAACAGCTGGCCGGACTGGCGGCGCTGGGCACGGCGATGTCCCGGGCCGTCGCCGACGGCGAGCCGTTGACGTACTCGGAGCTCAACCACCAGCTGCACACCCGGATCCGGGAGCTGTCCGGCCAGCAGGTGGCCATGCGGCTCCTGGAGCGGCTGAACGCGCAGCTGGTGCGCCACCGCTTCCAGCTCGCCCTGCGACCGGGGCGGCCGCAGCAGTCCCTGAGCGAGCGCCTGGCCCTGATCGAGGCGATCAGGGCCAGGGACCCCCAGCGGGCCGAGGCCGCCGCCCACGCCCACCTCACCAGCCTGACCGACGCGCTGCACGAATAGCGCGCGGAGAGAGAGCGAGAGGGGGCGACACCCTGTCCACCAAGGGGAGTTCAGCCATGACATACGGCGGCGGCCCGGTCCAGCGGACGGCCGCCTTCCTTCAAGGCCGATCGCCCCTGGAGGCGTGGACAACGGCATCCCCACTGTGCTGGCCACCCCTCGGCGCTGGGCGTCACCTGCTACGAGGAGCCCGAGCTGAGCCGCATCGCGCCGCCCCGCCACGGGGGCGTGGTCATGACCCGCACCTTCACCTGGGACACCTCGGAGCGCTGCCACAGCGCTATCGGCGTCCTCGGCGCCGCCGGGGTCGCCGCCGGGGTGCTCGTCAACGGCAGTGTCGGCGGCGCCGTGGCGTGCCTGCCCACCACAGGAGAACGGCTGCGTATCGAGCACCCCACGGAATTCCTCGACGTCGAGACCCGCATGGGCTGCGCCGGTCTCGGCACCGCCCCGAAGGCATGCCGTGCCGCTGTCGTCCGCACCGCGCGGAAGATCCTCGACGGTTCCGTCTTCCCGCGGGCGCACACCCCGGCGGCAGCCCGGTCGCCCTCTGTCCCCGCTGTCCCCGGCCGAGCCCGTTCCCCGGAGTGGGTGATCCTCGCGTTCGCAGACAGTCACCGGTATCCCCGGGCGGGAGTGCCGCACGACGTGTCCGACGAGTCGAGGGCCGGACTTGTCGCGCGACCGGCTACGTGGAGCGCATGAGTTCGCGGCGCCACCGCGTGAAGGGGCGGGGACGGTTGACGGCCAGGACGGCCGTGGTCTGCCCGTCGCGCTCGTAGCAGGCGAGGAAGCTGCGGTCCTCGGCAGAGCCTTCGACGATCCGCGGGATGTCGGTGGGCAGCCGGCGGCCGGCGAACTGGATCCGCACCCCGTACTGGTCGGACCAGAAGTACGGCAGGTTCCGATGGGTGGCGACCGTTCCGCCGGCCAGGAGGTTCTGCACGGCGACGCCTGCCTGTTCGGTGGCGCTGGTCCAGTGCTCGGCGCGGTGGCCGTCCACTCTGGCGACGTCGCCGACGGCGACGACGTTCGGCAGTGAGCTGACGCAGCCGGCGTCGCACACCACGCCGTCCTTCAGCAGCAGCCCGGAGTCTTCCAGCCAGTCGGTGCTGGGCCGTACTCCGATGCCGACGACGACCACATCGGCGGGCAGCAGCCTCCCGTCGGTCAGCTCCACGCCCGTGACGCGGTCCGGGGAGTCGGGGTGGTCCGAGTATCCGCGGCCCCCTTGCAGCCCGGCCACTCCGGTTCCCGCGACGAGGGTCACGCCGTGGTCCGCGTGCAGTCCCGCACAGACCTTGGCCATGTCGTCGCCGAGCTGGGGTACGAGGGGGAGCGGAGCGGCCTCGACCACGGTGACGTCGTGGCCGAGCATGGCGCAGGAGGAGGCGACCTCGGCGCCGATGAACCCGCCCCCGATGACCACGACGCGGGCCGGGCCACGGGCCAGGTCGTCGCGGAGCGCCTGGGCGTCGTTCAGGGTGCGGAGGGTGTGCACTCCGGTGTGCGCCGGTTCGCCGGGCTCCGGTCCGGGGAGGAGCCGGGGAGTGGCACCGGTGGCGATGACCACGGCGTCGGTATCGAGCGACCGGTCGCCGTCGAGGAGGACCGTCCCCCCGGCGGCGTCCAAGGCGGTGGCCCTGGTCCCCAGATACCACTCGGCGTAGAGGTCGGCGGTGTCATCGGCGTCCACCAGGGCCAGCTGCCCCTGGTCGGTGGCGCCGGTGAGGAAGCCCTTGGACAGCGGGGGACGGTCGTAGGGGTGATGGTGTTCGTCCCCGACGATCACCAGTCGGCCGTCGAAACCCTGGGTGCGCAGAGCGCGCGCGGCGTACAGTCCGGCCAGCGAGGCTCCCACCACGGTGATGCTCTTCATGCCGGCTCCGCGACCGAGACGTGGAGGAGGACCCGGCCGCTCTCCACGGAAACCTGGTGGGTGCGCACCGGCTGCTTGGCCGGCGGGCAGGTCGGGCGACCGGACCGCAGGTCGAAGAAGGCTTCGTGCAGCGGGCACTCGACGAAGCAGCCCTCCAGGAAGCCGTCGGACAGCGAGGCGTCCTGGTGGGTGCAGGTGTCGTCGATGGCGTAGATCTCGCCCTCCTCGGTGTGGAACACCGCGACGGGAGCGGGGACGCCGTCGGTCACACGGATGGACTCTCCCGGCGGCAGATCGTCGATCAGGCACACCGTGATCATGGGGAACCTCCAGGTAGCGGGCCCGACTGGGGTGAGGCAGCCGCCCGGCAGCGCGGCGACGCGCAGCCTTCAGGCGGAGGGAGGAAGGGGGAGAGACGGAACGACGCTGTCTCGGATTACACAACACGATTCGCTATACGCAACATGCTTTCTGGCGCCCCGGGGCGTTGTCAAGAGCGGGTCTGCACCGGATCGCGACGGTTCGCGACGTCGCCCCTCCCCCCAGGTCGGACCGGTCAACAGGCGGGCCGCAGCGGGCAGTCCGCAGCGCGCAGACAGCTCACCCGGGTCCTCCCGTGAGGCCCCCTCTGCGGAGAGCTGGCGCACCGAACCGCACGGCTGATATATCAATTGTCGTCCGGACGGCTATCAAAGAGTCGAAGGGAAACCGCCGTGACGGCTGAACACCCGAACAGGTCGAGAACGCCGTCGCGTCGATGAAGGCCGGCATGGAGGACACGTACAAGGAGACAGCCGTGAGCAACCACTATGTCCTGACTCTGAACTGCCCGGATCGCCCCGGCATTGTCAACGCCATGACGGCCTTCCTGGTCGAGCACGGATGCGACATCACCGAACACCAGCAGTTCGACGACGCGGAGAACGGCGTGGTCTTCCTGCGGACGAGCTTCTCGGCACCCGACGGCGCCTCCCTGACCGGACTGCGGGAAGCGTTCGCCGCCACTGCCGAGCGCTACGCCATGGAGTGGCGCCTGCGGAACACCGGGGCCAAGCCGCGCCTCCTGGTGATGGTCTCGAAGTTCGACCACTGCCTCGCCGATCTGCTCTACCGCTGGCGCAGCGGGACGCTCGAGGGCGAGATCGCGCTCGTCGTCTCCAACCACCCCGACCTCGAGGCCCAGGCCGTGCAGGCCGGCGTCCCGTTCCACCACATCCCCGTGGCCCGGGACGGCAAGCCGCAGGCGGAGCAGCGCCTTCTCCGGCTCGTCGAAGACCACGGCATCGACCTCGTGGTCCTGGCGCGCTACATGCAGATCCTCTCCGAGGACCTGTGCAAGCGCCTCGAAGGCCGGGCCATCAACATCCACCACTCCTTCCTGCCGAGCTTCGCCGGCGCCAAGCCCTACCACCAGGCCCACCGGCGCGGGGTCAAGCTCGTCGGGGCGACCGCACACTACGTCACAGCGGACCTGGACGAGGGCCCGATCATCGAGCAGGAGGTCATTCGCGTCGACCACCGGCAGAGCGCGGAGCAGCTCGTCAGGGTGGGCCGGGAAGCCGAACGGCTGGCGCTCGCCCGTGCGGTCGACTGGCACTGCCAGAGCCGCGTCCTGCTGCACGGCCACCGTACGGTGATCTTCAACTGAGGCGGCGCCCCGAGTGGCCGGTGGCCGTCGCCTCTTGACGCTGCGAAAGCACTCGGAATAGCGTACTCGATTGATATATCAGTTGCGTAGCAAGTGCCCTCTTCCTGTCTTTCAGCTCCGTCCGCCCCGGCTCCTGCCCGGCTCCTCCCCCGGTGCGTTCGGCACCGCCCCCACAGCACGGTCAGCACCGGTGCACGGCCGGCACCCCGCCACGGAAGACCCATGACCACAGGAGCACAGAGATGCAAGAGATCCGCGCTGTCGTCGCCATGGCCAAGGACGCCCCTGTGACGGTGGAGACCATCCGCGTTCCCGACCCCGGCCCCGGCGAGGCGGTCGTGACGGTCCAGGCATGCGGTGTCTGCCACACCGATCTCCACTACCGCAGGGGAGGCATCACCGACGCGTTCCCCTTCCTGCTGGGGCACGAGGCCGCCGGCGTCGTGGAGTCCGTCGGGGAAGGCGTCGGTTCCGTGGGGCCGGGGGACTTCGTCGTCCTCAACTGGCGTGCCGTGTGCGGCCAGTGCCGTGCCTGCGAGCGCGGCGAGCCGTGGTACTGCTTCAGCACGCACAACGCGGCACGGAAGATGACGCTCGCCGACGGCACGGAGCTCACCCCTGCCCTCGGCATCGGTGCCTTCGCGGAGAAGACACTCGTCCACGCCGGACAGTGCACCAAGGTCGACCCGGCCGCCTCACCGGCCGCCGCGGGTCTGCTGGGGTGCGGGATGATGGCCGGGCTGGGCGCTGCCATCAACACCGGCCAGGTGGGGCGTGGCAAGAGCGTCGCGGTGATCGGCTGCGGCGGCGTCGGCAGCGCCGCCGTCGCCGGCTCCCGGCTCGCCGGAGCTTCCCGGATCATCGCGGTCGACATCGACGACCGCAAGCTGCGGTGGGCCGAGGGGTTGGGCGCCACCGCCACCGTGAACAGCAGGCAGCAGGACGCCGTCGAGGCCGTCCGGGAGCTGACCGACGGGCACGGCGCCGATGTCGTGATCGACGCGGTCGGCAGGCCGGAGACCTACGAACAGGCATTCTATGCCCGCGACCTGGCCGGGACCGTCGTCCTCGTCGGTGTCCCCACCCCCGATATGAAGCTGCCCGACATCCCGCTGATCGACGTGTTCGGCCGCGGCGGATCCCTGAAGTCCAGCTGGTACGGCGACTGCCTGCCCTCGCGGGACTTCCCGATGCTCATCGACCTCTATCAGCAGGGCCGGCTCGACCTCGACGCCTTCGTCTCCGAGAAGATCGGACTCGACGACGTGGAGGAAGCGTTCGAGCGGATGCACGACGGCGACGTGCTCCGTTCGGTGGTGACCCTGTGAGCCCCGCCGCGCACGTACGCATCGAGATGCGCAGCGTCCCGTAGCCGACCGGAGTCCGCCGGCTGCTGCCCGCCTGCTCCGTACCTTCCGGACGCGTCGCGGCGTTCGCCGCGCAGCGGCCGTCCCGACGTCCCCACTGCGGTAGCGAGTCCCGTCCTTTCCCGTCGTTGAGGAGAGAGCAGCAATGAGTACCACGCCACGCGTCGTGATCATCGGAGCCGGGATAGTCGGGGCGAATCTGGCCGATGAACTCACTGAACGCGGTTGGAGCCGCGTCACCGTCCTCGATCAGGGACCGCTGCCGCTGACCGGTGGCTCCACCTCGCACGCTCCGGGGCTGGTCTACCAGACCAGTGGCTCGAAGACGATGACGGGGTTCGCCGCCTACACGGTGGACAAGCTGCTGAGCCTCGGCAGCGGCGACTCGTGGTGCTTCAACCAGGTCGGCGGCCTGGAGATCGCCACCACCCCGGAGCGGCTCGCCGATCTGCACCGCAAGCGGGGCTGGGCTGCCGCCTGGGGGATCCCCGGCGAGATCGTCGGACCGGAGGAGTGCGCCCGACTGCACCCGCTCCTCGACGCCGACCGCGTCCTGGGCGGCTTCCACACCCCCACCGACGGGCTGGCCAAGGCGCCCCGCGCGGTGGTCGCGCTCGCCCGGCGTGCCGCGTCCCGCGGGGCGGCCTTCCGCGGCTCGACCCGGGTCACCGGGATCAGCCACAGCAAGGGCCGGGTCACCGGGGTGCGGACCGACGCCGGAGAGGTGCCCGCCGACATCGTCGTCTCGTGCGCCGGTTTCTGGGGCCGGGTCGTGGGCGACATGGCCGGTATGCGGGTGCCGCTGCTGCCGATGGCGCACCAGTACGCGCGCACCGGCCAGGTGGCCGAGCTCGTGGGCCGCAACGACGACCGGATCGAGGCCGGGCTGCCGATCCTGCGCCACCAGGACCAGGACCTGTACTTCCGTGAGCACAACGACTGCGTGGGGATCGGCAGTTACGCGCACCGGCCGATGCCGGTGCGCATCTCCGGCCTGCCCGAGGGCGGTCACGGCAGCACCGAGGCGGCCATGCCCTCGAAGCTGCCGTTCACGGAGGAGGACTTCGCCGGCCCCTGGGAGCAGAGCCGTCTGCTCCTCCCCTCGCTGCGGCAGGCGAAGGTCGAGGCCGGTTTCAACGGGGTCATGTCCTTCACCCCCGACGGGGGCCCGCTGATCGGCGAGTCCCCCTCGGTGTCCGGCTTCTGGATCGCCGAGGCGGTCTGGGTGACGCACTCCGCCGGGGTGGCGCGCTCGGTCGCCCAGCTCCTCGTCGACGGCCGCAGCGAACTCGACCTGCACGGCTGCACCGTGCACCGGTTCGACGAGATCGAGACCACCGAGAACCACGTCAGCGAGACCGCGCAGCAGAACTTCGCCGAGGTCTACGACGTGCTGCACCCGCTGCAGCCCAGGCGCTCCCCGCGTGACGTGCGCGTCAGCCCCTTCCACGCCCGGCAGCAGGAGCTGGGCGCTTTCTTCCTCGAAACCCACGGCTGGGAGCGCCCGCACTGGTACGAGGCCAACGCCCCGCTGGTCGAGGAGCTGCCGCCCGAGTGGCAGCCGCCGGCCCGCGACGGCTGGTCGGCGAGGTACCACTCGCCGATCGTCGCCGCCGAGGCGTGGAAGACCCGTACCGCGGTGGCGCTGTACGACATGACGGCGCTCAAGCGGATCGAGGTGAGCGGCCCCGGCTCGGTCGCCTTCCTGGAGCGGCTGACCAGCGGCAAGATGGACAAGTCCGTCGGGGCGGTGACCTACACCCTCGCCCTGGACCACGCGGGCGGCATCCGCAGCGACCTCACCGTCGCCCGCCTCGGCGGGGACCTGTTCCAGATCGGCGCCAACGGCAACATCGACGTGGACTACTTCCGCCGCGAGGCCCGGGGCGACAGCGGCGTCCGGGTCCGGGACATCACCGGCGGCACCTGCTGCGTCGGCGTCTGGGGCCCGCTGGCCCGCGACCTCGTCCAGCCGCTGAGCAAGCAGGACTTCTCGCACGGGAGCCTGAAGTTCTTCCGGTGCATGTCCGCGGAGATCGCGGGGATCCCCGTCACCGCGATGCGGCTGTCCTACGTGGGCGAACTCGGCTGGGAGATCTACACCAGCGCCGAATACGGCCGGAAGCTGTGGGACGTGCTGTGGGAGGCCGGGCGCGGGCTGGGGGTCGTCGCCGCCGGGCGCGGGGCGTTCAACAGCCTGCGGCTGGAGAAGGGGTACCGCTCCTGGGGGGCGGACATGACCACCGAGCACAACCCCTACGAGGCCGGCGTCGGGTTCGCCGTACGCCCGCAGAAGGGCGGGTTCGTCGGCCGGGAGGCGCTGGAGGGCCTCTCCAGCGACACCGTGACCCGCCGCCTGACCTGCCTGACCATCGACGACGGCACGAGTGTGGTGCTGGGGCGCGAGCCGGTGCTCCTCGACGGCCGGCCGGCCGGGTACGTCACCTCGGCCGCGTTCGGCCACACGATCGGCAGGCCCATCGCCTACGCCTGGCTGCCCGCGACGGCCACGATCGGCACCACGGCCGAGATCCAGTACTTCGACCGCACGGTGCGCGCCACCGTCACCGCCGAGCCGCTGTTCGACCCCGGGATGGCCCGCATCCGCCGCTGACCGCGGCGGTGCCGCTCCGCGCAGCCGGCTCGCCCGCCCCGGGAGGAGGGCGCCTCTGGTACCGCTCCGCCTGTGCTCACCACTGCCGCGTGCGTCTGACGACTTGACGAAAGGTGGCACGATGACCTCCACCGCCCTTCCCCCCAGCCTGATCCCCACGCTCTCCGGCGATCACTACACGGACCCCGGGCACTTCGCGCGGGAACAGCGGTTGCTGTTCGAGCGCATGTGGTTCTGCGCCGTACGCGCCGACGAGCTCGACAAGCCCGGCCGCTTCCGCACCGTCCAGGTCGGCCGGGAGAGCGTGCTCGTCACCCGGTCCCGCGACGGCTCGGTCCGCGCCTTCCTCAACATCTGCCGGCACCGCGGGGCGCGGCTGTGCACCGAGGAGTCCGGTGAGGTCAGGCGCGCCTTCCAGTGCCCGTACCACGCCTGGACCTACGGGCTGGACGGCAAGCTGACCGCCGCCCCCAACCTGACCTCCATGCCCGACATCGACCGCACCGAGTACGGCCTGATCAGCGTCCACGTGCGCGAGTGGCTCGGCCATGTGTGGGTGTGCCTGGCCGACGAGCCGCCGCCGTTCGAGGACGACGTGGTGGCCGCCGTGACCGAGCGCCTCGGGGACCCGGAGGCGATCGGCCGCTACGGGATCGACGGGCTTCAGATGGGCCGGAGGATCACCTACGACGTGAAGTCCAACTGGAAGCTCATCATCGAGAACTTCATGGAGTGCTACCACTGCGCCACCATCCACCCCGAACTCACCGAGGTGCTTCCCGAGTTCGCCGACGGCCTGGCGGCCCAGTACCACGTCGGACACGGGGCCGCGTTCTCCGAGGAGGCCAAGGGCTTCACCGTCGACGGCTCCGAGGGGCTGGAACGCATCCCCACCGTCACCGAGGACCAGGACCGCCGCTACTACGCGATCACGGTCCGCCCGCAGGTCTTCATCAACCTCGTGCCGGATCACGTGATCTTCCACCGGATGTACCCGCTCGCGCACGACCGCACCGTGGTGGAGTGCGACTGGCTCTACCTTCCGCACGTCGTGGAGAGCGGCAGGGACGTGGAGCACTCCGTGGAGCTCTTCCACCGCGTCAACCAGCAGGACTTCAGCGCCTGCGAACGGACCCAGCCCGGCATGTCGTCACGGGGCTACGCGTCAGGCGGTGTCCTCGTCCCGAGCGAGCACCACATCGGCGCGTTCCACACCTGGCTCCGGGACCGGCTGGCCAAGGAAGCAGCCAACAGCTGACCTGCCGCGATCCGCCTGTCGGCCGTTCGCCCCGCCCCGCACTGCGGTCGAACGGCCGCTCAGATGACGGCGCGTACGGCCTTCTCGAAGCCTTCGACATGACCACGGGCGAGCACGTCCGCGTGGTCCGCGTCACCGTCGATGATGGCGCGCAGCAGCGACCGGTGCTCCTCGACGTGGCCGCTCACGCCGCCGGGCAGCCGGTCGAGGAAGAGGCACCAGATGCGTGTGGCCAGGTTGTCGTGGCGCACGAGGGCATCTTCCAGGTACGGGTTGTGCGTGGCGGCGTAGATCGCGCGGTGCACCTGGAGGTCCAGCCGCATCAGCTCATCGGCCTCGTGCCGGCCGGACCCCACCTTCTCCAGCTCCTCCAGCAGGTCCGCGAGAGCGGCACGGTCCTGGTCGGTGGCGCGCCGGGCGGCCTGCGCCGCGGCCATCGGCTCCAGCTGCAGACGCACCTCGGAGATATGGGCGAGGTCGGTGATGTTGACCTCGGTGGCGAAGGTGCCGCGCCGGGGGTAGGTCGCGATGAGGCGCTCGTACTGCAACCGCTTGAGCGCTTCACGTACCGGCGTGCGTCCGACACCGAGCCCCTGCGCCAGGCGATCCTCGTTGATCGGCTCGCCCGGCCGGATATCGAGCATGACGAGGCTGTCCCGGATGGCGCGGTAGGCGCGTTCCGCCAGGGACAGCTCCTCGTTTCCGGACATCGTGAACACGTACTGGACCACACTCCCTTGACGTGATCTAGGAACGCTCCTAGTTTACTGCACAGCTGATATATCAGTTTCCCATTAGCTGGCTTGAGGACGGTGCTCAGTTGCCTGCGAACCCCTCACTCACACGCCCCGCACTCTCCACGCCCCTCGGCGAGCTCGACCCGGCCGTTGCCGCCGCCGTCGAGGCCGAGCTCGTCCGTCAGCAGTCCACGCTCGAAATGATCGCATCGGAGAACTTCGCTCCCGTCGCGGTCCTGGAGGCCCAGGGCTCGGTCCTCACCAACAAGTACGCCGAGGGCTACCCGGGCCGCCGCTACTACGGCGGCTGCGAGCACGTCGACGCCGTCGAGCGGATCGCCATCGACCGGGTCAAGGAGCTCTTCGGCGCCGAGGCCGCCAACGTCCAGCCGCACTCGGGCGCGTCCGCGAACGCCGCCGCGATGTTCGCCCTGCTCAAGCCCGGTGACACCGTCCTGGGGCTCGACCTCGCCCACGGCGGCCACCTGACCCACGGTATGAAGATCAACTTCTCCGGCAGGCTCTACACCGTGCTGCCGTACCACGTCCGCGGGACCGACATGCGGATCGACATGGACGAGGTCGAGCAGCTCGCGCTCGCCCACCGGCCCAGGATGATCGTCGCCGGCTGGTCCGCGTACCCGCAGCGGCTGGACTTCGCGGCCTTCCGCCGGATCGCCGACCAGGTCGGCGCGTACCTCATGGTCGACATGGCCCACTTCGCCGGCCTCGTCGCCGCCGGACTGCACCCCTCCCCCGTGCCGTACGCGGACGTGGTCACCACCACCACGCACAAGACCCTCGGCGGCCCGCGCGGCGGCGTGATCCTGTCCAGGAAGGAGTACGCGAAGAAGATCAACTCCGCGGTCTTCCCCGGCCAGCAGGGCGGCCCGCTGGAGCACGTCATCGCCGCCAAGGCCGTGGCATTCAAGATCGCGGCCTCGGAGGGCTTCAAGGAGCTCCAGCAGCGCACCCTGGACGGCGCGCGTGCGCTCGCCGGGCGGCTGCTCGCCGACGACGTCGCCGAGTCCGGCGCGACCGTACTGACCGGCGGCACCCACGTGCATCTGGTCCTGGTCGACCTGCGCGAGAGCGAGCTGGACGGGCGGCAGGCGGAGGACCGGCTGCACCGCATCGGCATCACCGTCAACCGCAACGCGGTGCCCAACGACCCGCGTCCCCCGATGGTCTCCTCCGGTCTGCGCATCGGCACCCCGGCCCTGGCCACCCGCGGCTTCGGGGTCGAACAGTTCCGCGAGGTCGCCGACATCATCGCCCGCACGCTGCTGGCGGAGCGGCTGGACGACGCCGAGGCCGGTCTGCTCCGCGACCGGGCCGGCAAGCTCGCCGCCGACTTCCCCCTCTACCCCGAGCTCAGCAAGCCCGGCAAGCCCGGCGAGGAGGCGGCATGACCCCGGCCCCGGGGGCCCCGCTCCCCGAGCACCCGGACTTCCTCTGGCGAAACCCGGATCCGAAGCGCAGCTACGACGTCGTCATCGTCGGCGCCGGCGGACACGGCCTGACCACCGCCTACTACCTGGCCAAGGAACACGGCATCACCAACATCGCCGTCCTGGAGAAGGGCTGGCTGGCCGGCGGCAACATGGCCCGCAACACCACCATCATCCGCTCCAACTACCTGTGGGACGAGAGCGCGGCCCTCTACGAGAAGGCGCTCAGGCTGTGGGAGACCTGGCCGGAGGAGCTCGACTACGACTTCCTCTTCAGCCAGCGCGGCGTCCTCAACCTCGCGCACACCCTCCAGGACGTCCGCGACAGCGTGCGCCGCGCCCACGCCAACCAGCTGAACGGCGTCGACTCCGAATGGCTGGAGCCCGACGAGGTCGCCAAGGTCTGCCCCATCCTCAACGTCTCCCAGGACACCCGCTACCCGGTCCTCGGCGCCACGTTCCAGCCCCGCGCCGGCATCGCCAAGCACGACCACGTCGCCTGGGCGCTGGCCCGCCGCTGCGACCAGATGGGCGTCGACCTCGTCCAGGGCTGCGAGGTCACCGGCTTCGTCAGGGACGGCGCACGCGTCGTGGGCGTCGAGACCAGCCTCGGACGCATCCACGCCGGCCGGGTCGGCCTGGCTGCCGCGGGCCACAGCAGCGTGCTCGCCGAGATGGCCGGTTTCCGGCTGCCGATCCAGTCCCACCCCCTCCAGGCCCTGGTCTCCGAGCTGCACGAGCCGGTCCACCCCACCGTGGTGATGTCCAACCACGTGCACGTCTACGTGTCCCAGGCCCACAAGGGCGAGCTGGTGCTGGGCGCGGGCGTGGACCAGTACACCGGGTACGGGCAGCGCGGCTCCTTCCACGTCATCGAGCGCCAGATGGCCGCCGCCGTCGAGCTGTTCCCCGTCTTCGCCCGCGCCCATGTGCTGCGGACCTGGGGCGGCACCGTCGACGTCACCCCGGACGCGTCCCCGGTCATCGGGCCCACCCCGGTGGAGAACCTCTTCGTCACCTGCGGCTGGGGCACCGGCGGCTTCAAGGCCACCCCGGCGGCCGGCTTCACCTTCGCCCACACCCTCGCGACCGGCACCCCGCACCCGCTCAACGCCCCCTACGGCCTGGAGCGGTTCAGCACCGGGGCCCTGATCGACGAACACGGCGCCGCAGCCGTCGCCCACTGAGAGACATCTCACGTGCCTAAGAAGTCAAGCTGCGGCGGCTGGAGCTGCTGAGAAGGAGGTGAATGCGTGATGCTCGTCGAAGAGCTGCCGGTTGTGCAGGCAGTGGTAGAGCTGACCGAGCAAGCGGT
>NZ_JAAKZZ010000119.1 GCF_011045075.1 Streptomyces boncukensis | reverse complement strand
GGGCGCACCCGCCCGCACCCACTCCGCCGCCTCGGCGGCGTGCGACGCCGTGAACGTCGGCCGACCGGTCCACGCGTGCCGCTCCGCGTCCCACCCCTCCCCGCTGTTCGGGTAGACGACGACCGGCTTGCCCCCCGCCGCCCGCGAGGCGATCCGCACGGCGGGCAGCACCTCCTCGCTCCGGCAGCAGTTGACGCCCACCGCGATCACCTGTTCGTTGCCCCGCGCGAGCGCGAACGCCTCCTGAAGCGGCTGCCCGGCCCGGGTGCGGGCGCCCGCGACGGTGTAGCTCAGCCACACCGGGAGCCCGCAGTCCGCGGCGGCGCGCAGCAGCGCCTCCGCCTCGGCCGTGTCCGGCACGGTCTCCAGGGCCAGCACATCGGGGCCGGCGGCGGCCAGCGCCGCGATCCGGGGCCGGTGGAAGCCGGCGAGCTCCCGCACGCTCTTCCCGTACCGCCCCCGGTACTCGCTGCCGTCCGCGAGCACCGCGCCGTACGGCCCCACCGAACCGGCGACCCAGACCCCGGAGCCGCCCGCCGCGCGGGCCAGCGCCACGCTCCGCGCGAACAGCTCCCGCGCCGACCGCGGGCCCAGGCCCCGGCGGGCGAAGCCCTCGAAGGACGCCTGATAGCTGCTGGTGATCAGCACCCGCGCTCCCGCCCGCGCATACGCCGCGTGCGCCGCCTCGATCTGGCCGGGGTCGTCGGCGAGCAGCCGAGCCGACCACAGCGCGTCGGACAGCTCGCAACCCTGCTCTTCCAACTGGTTGGACAGGCCGCCGTCCAGCGGCAGCACCCGCTGGGCGAGCGCCTGGGCGAGCGGGGTCGCGGGGCCGCCGGTCACGACAGCTTGGCCTGCACCTGGTCGGCGATCAGCTCCAGATGGTCCAGATCGCTCAGGTCCAGCACCTGGAGGTAGATCCGGGAGGCGCCCAGCTCGCCGAACTGCCCGATCTTGTCGACGACTTCGGCCGGGGTGCCCGCGAGGCCGTTCTCCTTCAGCTCGGACACCTCGCGGCCGATGGCCGCGGCCCGGCGCGCGACCTCGGCGTCGTCCCTGCCGACGCAGGCCACCAGCGCGTTGGAGTACACCAGCTCGTCCGCCGCGCGTCCGGCCTCCTCGGCGGCGGCCCGCACTCGGCCGAACTGCCGCTCGGTGTCCGCGAGGGAGCCGAAGGGGAGGTTGAACTCGTCGGCGTACCGTGCGGTGAGGCGCGGGGTGCGCTTGGCGCCGAAGCCGCCGATCAGCACCGGGATCCGGGACTGCGCGGGCTTGGGGAGCGCGGGGGAGTCCCGCAGGGTGTAGTACGTGCCCTCGTAGCTGAACTTCTCGCCGGGCGGGGTCTGCCACAGCCCCGTGATGACGGCCAGCTGCTCCTCCAGGCGGCCGAACTTCTCCTTGGGGAACGGGATGCCGTAGGCCGTGTGCTCCTCCTCGTACCAGCCGGAGCCCAGGCCGAAGTCGACGCGGCCCCCGGACATCGCGTCCACCTGCGCGACCTGGATGGCGAGCGGTCCGGGCAGCCGGAAGGTGCCCGCCGTCATCAGGGTGCCCAGCCGGATGCGGCTGGTCTCGCGGGCGAGCCCGGCGAGGGTGATCCAGGCGTCGGTCGGGCCGGGCAGGCCGTCCCCGTCGCCCATGGAGAGATAGTGGTCGGAGCGGTAGAAGGCGTCGAAGCCGAGGTCCTCCGTCGCCTTCGCGACGGTGAGCAGCGTGTGGTAGTCGGCCCCCTGCTGGGGCTCGGTGAAGATTCGCAGTCGCATGATTCCATCTTGCCTTGAAGGCGCCCGTGACCTGGCACACACCGGGGTCGTTGGCCGGGGCGGAGCCGGATCTCCCGGCCCGCGGGCCGGTCTCTTCCGGCCCGGCACCCACCGGCTCAGCTAGGAGGACGCGATGTCCCAGGACGCCGTGCCAGACCCCGGCGCCGCCGAGAGCGCCCCGGACCCGGCTGAGCCCGGCCCGCCCGGCGGGGCCTCCCAGGGACTGCTGGCGCAGATGGAGGAGATGATGGCGGCGCTCAACGCCGATCTCTCCCGGCTCGACGCCGAACTCCAGTCCTCCCAGGCCGAGGAGCGCGAGTCCTGATCGCGGGCGCGTTCTCGGGCCCCGCTGCCCGGGAACTGCCGCCCAGGAACGCCCCCGGGGCTCAGAGCACACCGCCGCGCTCCCGCAGAGCCAGCTTGCGGAGGATGCCCGCGACCCGGTCGCCGGACTCGTCCGCCGCGTCGAGCGCTTCGACGCACTGCCAGTAGAGCGCTTCCTCGGCCGACACGGCCACCCCGACGAGCGCCACCCCCGTCTCGCCGAGCAGCTCGCCCAGGTCGAGCAGGGCACAGCGGGGGTCCTCGATCATCGAGAGCTGCGCCGCGCGGACGCCGTCGGCCCGCAGCGCGGGATGGTGCAGCGAGCCGCAGGCTCTGCCGCCCGCCTCGCTCAGTCCGAGCGCCTCGGTCCGCACCTCCGGGGGCCCGCTTATCGCGAGATGGCTGCCGACCGCCTCGGCGAGGGCTTGGGCCTGCCACGCCTCCGCCACGATGTCCGGCACGGCCCTGCTGTGCGCCAGGGCATACCGGGTTGCCGCGATGAGCCGTACAGCATCCATCGTGCTATCCCCCTCACTGGTCGCTACCCAGCGTGACTGTCAATGTCCAGCACCGCCAGGGGGTTTCGGAAATCTGTGGATAATAAGGCTCGTGGGGATAACTCCTTCACTCCATAGAGTGACCGTTTCCGAGTGTGGGGAAACGGTTCGGAGCCGGGAAACGCTTCTCGTTCCGCTCGATCTTCGCCGCCAGCGCCGCCAGCGCGTCCACCCCCAGCACCTCGCAGAACTGCAGCAGATACGCCAGCACGTCCGCGACCTCGTCCTCCACCCGCGCCGCGGACTCCGGGTCCGCCATCACCCGCGCCGACTGCTCGGGCGTGAGCCACTGGAAGATCTCCACCAGTTCGCCCGCCTCGACGCTGAGCGCCGCAGCGAGGTTCTTCGGGGTGTGGTACTGCCCCCAGTCCCGCGCCACCGCGAACTCGGCCAGCCTGCGCTGCAGCCGCTCGACGGTGGGCGGAGCCGCCCCGGCCGGGGCGGCTCCGGACTCGCCGGGGCGGCCGGTGCCGCTGAGGCCGCTGCGGCTGCTGGGGTCGGTGGGACGGGTGGGGCCGTTGCCGGTGGAATCGTTCACGCACTCAGGTCTACCAGTGTGACGTCCGGCATCCGCGCCGCCTCCCGGGTCACCGGACCCGCGTCCGCCGCCGTCGCCAGCAGCCGGATATGACCGCGGGAGCCCATCCGCGCGGCCAGCGCGAGGAGTTGCCGGGCCTGCCGGGTGTCCAGGCCGCGGTCCACGCCGTCCGCGAGCACCGCCAGCGCCTGCCGCGCCGCCGGCACCTCCCGGGCCGGGTCCACGCTCAGCACCCCGGGCCCGGTGAGCAGCACCAGCGCGAGCGCCGTGAAGCGCAGTTCGCCGTCGCCCAGCCGGTCCAGCGGGGTGGCCGCGAGCCGGTCGCCCCGGTCCAGCACGGCCCGCAGCAGCCCGTCGCCGCAGCCCTCGGCACGCAGTTCCGTCACCGGCCCGGCGCAGCCGGCGCGCAGCTCGGACAGCAGCGCAGCGTGCCGGGTGGCGCACTCGGCGCGGGTACGGCGCAGCACCGCGGCGAGGTTGTCGCAGCCGCCCCGCAGCAGCCCGTCGCCCGGGGGCACAGGGCTCCGCATGGCGTCGGGGCGGGGGTCGCACGGGAACGCCGAGCGCAGCGCCACCACGATCTGCTCGGCCGCCGCCAGCACCCGGCGCTGCTCCGGCGTGGTGCCCGCCACCCGCAGCGGCACCAGCGCGGTGCCGAGCCGGTCGTCCGGGAAGGGGGCGCGGGTCACCCGCCCGGCGCCCGCGGTGTGCCACTCGGCCTGCACCGTGCGCCGTCCGGGGTCGCGCAGGGCTGTGGACAGCAGCGTGCCGTACTCCCGGGTGGCCAGCCGCTCGCCCACGATGCGCAGCTCCGGCTCGGCCTGCACCGCCACATCGACCCGGGCCTCGCCCACCGGCCCCGTCACCGAGCAGCCCAGCCGGAAGCCGCGTCTGCCCTGCCGGTCCGGCCGCGCCTCGCGCGGCACACACGCCGCCGGGCCGCCCCGCGCGCCGCCGAACACCGCGCCCAGCGGCTCCCCGCCGCCGAGCCGGGCCAGCGCCTGGTACGCCTCCAGGGCCGTGGTCTTCCCGCTGCCGCTGGGTCCCGTCAGCACCGTCACCCGGCCGAGCGGGACGGTCCTGGCGCGCAGGGCGCGGAAGGCGGAGACGCGCAGCTCGCTGACGGTGGCCGCGCGCGGGCGCGTGGTGTCCATGCCGGGACCGTAGAGGGGCGGTTCGGCGGCGAACCGTTCCAGCGGGTGCCGGCTCCCCCGAAAGGGCGATCCCCGCTTTTCCGGCCGTGCGGCAGGAGGACCGGGGAACCCCATCGCGGCGAAGCCGCTGTCGGCAGCAGCCCCGCGCCACTCCAGGGCGCCCACGGTGCTCCTCCATCTATCGCGTACTCGTGACGGCAGTCACGAAGCGGTGATACCTTCGGGGCGTTGGCCGCGCGTACAGCCGAGGCACTTTCCCCGGACGGAGGCCCCGCGATGAGCCCGTTCACCGGATCCGCGCACCCCACCCCCGAGTGGCGGCACCTCCAGGTCGACTATGACGACGGCGTCGCCACGGTCACCCTCGCCCGCCCCGCCAAGCTGAACGCGCTCACCTTCGAGGCGTACGCCGACCTGCGCGACCTGCTCGCCGAGCTGTCCCGTGAGAAGCGGGTCCGGGCGCTGGTGCTCGCCGGCGAGGGCCGCTCCTTCTGCTCCGGCGGCGACGTCGACGAGATCATCGGCGCCACGCTGGAGATGGACACCTCCCGGCTGCTCGACTTCAACCGCATGACCGGCCAGGTGGTGCGCGCCGTACGGGAGGCGCCGTTCCCCGTGGTCGCCGCCGTGCACGGGGCCGCGGCGGGCGCGGGCGCGGTGCTCGCGCTCGCAGCGGACTTCCGGGTCGCCGACCCCACGGCGCGCTTCGCCTTCCTCTTCACCCGCGTCGGGCTGTCCGGCGGCGACATGGGAGCCGCGTATCTGCTGCCCCGCGTCGTCGGACTCGGGCACGCCACCCGCATCCTGATGCTGGGCGACCCGGTCCGCGCCCCGGAGGCCGAGCGCATCGGCCTGGTCAGCCAGCTGACGGAGGACGGCGGGGCCGACCGCGCCGCGCAGGCCCTCGCACGGCGGCTCGCGGACGGGCCCGCGCTGGCGCACGCCCAGACCAAGGCGCTGCTCACCGCCGAGCTGGACATGCCGCTCGCCGGGGCCGTCGAGATGGACGCGGCCACCCAGGCGCTGCTGATGCACACCGAGGACTACGCCGAGTTCCACGCCTCCTTCACCGAGAAGCGCGCGCCCAAGTGGCAGGGGAAGTGAGCACGCGATGAGCGCCGGAATGCGCATCGCCGTCATCGGCGGCGGCCCCGGCGGGCTGTACGCCGCCGCCCTCCTCAAGCGTCTCGACCCCGCCCGCCGGATCACCGTCTACGAGCGCAACGCGGCCGACGACACCTTCGGCTTCGGCGTCGTGCTGTCCGACGAGACCCTCGGCGGCATCGAGCACGCCGACCCGGACGCCTACGCCGCGCTCCGGGCCGAGATGGTGCGCTGGGACGACATCGACATCGTGCACCGCGGCCGCACCCTCACCTGCGGCGGACACGGCTTCGCCGCGCTCGGCCGCCGCCGGCTGCTGGCCGTCCTGCACGCGCGCTGCCGCGAGCTGGGCGTCGAGCTGCGCTTCTGTACCGGGGCCCCGCCGGCCGCCGAGCTGTCCAGGACCCATGACCTGGTGATCGCAGCGGACGGGGTGCACAGCGCCACCCGCCAGGCCCACGCCGACGCCTTCCGGCCCTCCGTCACCACCCACCGCTGCCGCTACATCTGGCTGGCCGCCGACTTCGCGCTGGACGCCTTCCGCTTCGAGATCGCCGAGACCGCCCACGGCGTCCTGCAGCTGCACGCCTACCCCTATGCGCCGGACGCCTCCACTGTCATCGTCGAGGCGCGCGAGGAGGTGTGGCGGGACGCCGGGCTGGACCGGCTCGACGAGCACGGTTCGGCCGACCACTGCGCCAAGCTCTTCCAGGAGGCGCTCGGCGGCCGCCCGCTGCGCGGCAACAGCTCCCAGTGGACGGCGTTCCGCACGGTCGTCAACGCGCACTGGTCGCACGGAAACACCGTGCTGCTCGGCGACGCCGCGCACACCGCGCACTTCTCCATCGGCTCCGGCACCAAGCTCGCCGTCGAGGACGCGCTGGCGCTCGCCGCCTGTCTGCGGGAGCAGCCCGACCTGCCCGCCGCGCTGGCCGCGTACGAGGCGGAGCGGCGCCCCGTGGTGGAGTCCACCCAGCGCGCGGCGCGGGCGAGCCTCGCCTGGTTCGAGGAGCTGGCCGGGTATGTGGACCAGCCGTCCCGCAGGTTCGCGTTCAACCTGCTCACCCGCAGCCGCCGGGTCACCCACGACAACCTGCGGCTGCGGGACCCGGAGTTCGTCGCCTCGGTCGAGCGGGAGGCGGGGACGGAACCGGGCACCCCGCCCATGTTCACCCCCTTCCGGCTGCGCGAGCTGACGCTGCGCAACCGGGTGGTGGTCTCCCCGATGGACATGTACCGCGCGGCGGACGGCGACCCGGGGGACTTCCACCTCGTCCACCTGGGCGGGCGGGCGCTCGGCGGCGCCGGGCTGGTGATGACCGAAATGGTGTGCGTCTCGCCGCGCGGCCGTATCACCCCCGGCTGCTCGGGGCTGTGGACGGACGAACAGGAGGCGTCCTGGCGCCGCGTCGCCGACTTCGTGCACACCGAGTCGCCCACCGCCGCGCTGGGCGTGCAGCTCGGGCACTCGGGGCGGAAGGGCTCCACCAAGCTGATGTGGGAGGGCATCGACGAGCCGCTCCCGGACGGCAACTGGCCCGTCGTCGGCCCCTCCCCGCTGCCGTACCGCGCGGGCGTCAACCAGATACCGCACGCCCTGACAGCGGTCGAGCTGGGTGCGATACGGGACGACTTCGTCCGTGCGGCACGGCGCGCGGCGCGCGCCGGGTTCGACCTGCTGGAGCTGCACTGTGCGCACGGCTATCTGCTCTCCAGTTTCCTCTCGCCCCTGACGAACCAGCGCACCGACGCCTACGGCGGCTCGCTCGACGCGCGGCTGCGCTATCCGCTGGAGGTGTTCGACGCGGTCCGCGCGGTGTGGCCCGCCGAGCGGCCCATGACGGTGCGCATCTCCGCGACGGACTGGGCGGAGGGCGGGACGACGGGGGAGGACGCGGTACGGATCGCGGCGGCGTTCGCGGAGCACGGCGTGGACGCCGTCGATGTGTCCACGGGGCAGGTGGTGCCCGAGGAGCGGCCCGCGTACGGACGCTCCTACCAGACGCCGTTCGCCGACCGGATCCGCAACGCGCTGGGCGTGCCGGTGATCGCGGTCGGGGCGATCTCCTCGTGGGACGACGTCAACTCGCTGGTCCTGGCGGGCCGTGCCGACCTGTGCGCGCTGGCGCGCCCGCATCTGTACGACCCGCACTGGACGCTGCACGCGGCGGCGGAGCAGGGCTATACGGGGCCGGGCGCGCCGTGGCCCCTTTCGTACGGTGCGGGCAGCCGGAGGCCGCCGACGGGCCGCACGGACGCCCCCAAGCCGAGGCTGGCCCTGTGACGCGTGAGGGCCCGGCCCGTCCTCCTGCATCCGGTGTCGCGGGGACGACGGCCCCCGGGCTGCCCCTGGCGGCGCCCTGCCGCCTGCGGGCCTGTCGTGGCCGGTCGCGCGGTTCCCCGCGCCCTGGATGGCGCACGTGCGCCATGGTGTGCCCCGTCAGGGGCAGTCGTCACTCGTCCCACCAGCGGTCGTCGGGGCCGCGCCGGTTCGCCACGATGGCCGCGCACGGCGGGATGGCCATGGCCACGACACACATTCCGATGGCCACCGGCACGGACCACAGCCGCACGAACGCCCACGCGCTGACGAACAGCACCAGGCAGACCGTCATCAGCGCGAAGTAGCGGCGGCGCCGACGGGCGTACATACGACCAGCGTACGCCGCGCGCCGCCGCCGGTCGCGGGACGTCCGCCGCGGCCCTCAGCCGCCCTCCTCAGCCGCCTCAGCCGCCCTCCCGCGCGTACAGCCCGCCCGCGTCCCGCAGCTTCGCGTGCAGCGCGAAGAAGACGCCGGCTGCGCGCTCGCCCGGCCAGTCGTCCGGCAGCAGCGCGGGCGGCAGCCCGGGGTCCGCGTACGGGAGCCGCCGCCAGGCGTCCAGCGCGGGCAGATAGTCGCGGTACGCGGCCTGAGGCGGCACCCGGCGGCGGCGCGTCCACGCGCGCAGCACCGGTTCGTGGGCCTCCAGGAACGCGCGGTGCTGCGCGGCGAGCGCCTCCAGGTCCCACCAGCGGCCGACGGCCTCCGCCGTGGGCTCGAAGCCCGTGTGGCTGCCGCGGAACAGGTCGACGTAGGGCGTCAGTTCGAGCCGGGTCAGCGTATGCCGGGTCTCCTGCTCCAGGTGCGATGGCGCGATCCAGATGCCCGGTGCCGCGTTGCCGAAGCCGAGCCGGGCCAGCCGGGAGCGCAGCACATGCCGCCGCTGGCGTTCGCTTTCGGGGACGGAGAAGATCGCCAGCAGCCAGGTGCCGTCCGGATCGGGGCGGGCGTAGATGCGCCGGTCGCCGTCCTTCAGCAGCTGTCTGGCCGCGGCGGAGGGGGCGTAGGCCGCTGCCTTGCTGCCCGGCCGGTCGGCGGTGAGCAGCCCGCGCCGCTTGAGCCGGGAGACGGCCGAGCGCACCGAGGGAGGGTCCACTCCGAGGGTGCCGAGCAGCCGGATGAGGGTGGCGACGGGCACGGTGCCCGCGCTGTTGAAGCCGCGCCCGTAGGCGCCGTAGAAGGTCAGGATGAGCGAGCCGGGGGAGGGGCGGGGGGACGGCGAGTACGAGTGCAGAGCCACGGCCGTTACTCTAGATCGGCCTGCCGCAGCCGGTAGCGCTGGAGTTTGCCCGTGGGGGTGCGCGGAAGCGATTCTGCAAAGATGATCTCGCGGGGGCACTTATAGGGAGTAAGCTCCGAAGTGGTGAACTGACGTAGAGTTTCGGCCATTTCACTCCCAGGGGGAGCGCCCCGGCCCAGCACCACATGGGCGACGACGATCTGCCCGCACTTCGCGTCCGGGCGGCCGACCACCGCGGCCTCCGCGACATCGGGGTGCCGCAGCAGCGCCTCCTCGACCTCCGGGCCCGCGATGTTGTAGCCCGCCGAGATGATCATGTCGTCGGCGCGGGCCACGTAGCGGAAGTAGCCGTCGGTGTCCCGGACGTAGGTGTCGCCCGTGAGGTTCCAGCCCTCGCGTACGTACTCGCGCTGCCGCTCGTCCGCCAGATAGCGGCAGCCGACCGGGCCGCGCACCGCAAGCAGCCCCGGGGTGCCGTCCGGCACCGGCGCGCCCTCGCCGTCCACGACGCGCGCCTCGAAGCCGGGCACCGGCAGGCCCGTCGTACCGGGCTTGACGGCCTCGTCGGCGGCGGAGATGAAGATGTGCAGCATCTCGGTCGCGCCGATGCCGTCGATGATCCGCAGCCCGGTGCGCGCATACCAGTCGTGCCAGGTCGCGGCCGGCAGATGCTCGCCGGCCGAGACGCAGCGGCGCAGCGAGGCCAGCGCGGGCGGCGACTCGCCGCCGTGCTTGTCGCCGTGCTTGTCGCCGTGCTCGCCGCCGTCCCCGCCGCCGGGCGGGGGCCCCAGCCTGGCGAGCATGCCCCGGTACGCCGTCGGCGCCGTGAACAGCACCGAGATCCGGTGCTGTTCGATGATCCGCAGCATCTGCTCGGAGCCGCTCCACTGGTCCAGCAGCGCCGAGGCGCCGGCGCGCAGCGGGAAGACCACCAGTCCGCCGAGCCCGAAGGTGAAGCCCAGCGGCGGGCTGCCCGCGAACACGTCGTCCGGCCGCGGGCGCACCAGGTGCGCGGAGAAGGTGTCCGCGATGGCCAGCACGTCCCGGTGGAAGTGCACACAGCCCTTGGGCCTGCCGGTGGTACCGGAGGTGAAGGCGATCAGCGCGACGTCGTCGGCGGCCGTCGGCACGGCCGCGTACGTCTCCGGCTGGTGCGCGGCCCGTGCCAGCAGGTCCTCCGGCCCGGCGCCCCCGAACAGCGTCATCCGCAGCCCCGGTACGTCCGCCTTCACCAGCTCGTCCGCGCAGTCCGCCGCGCACAGCGCGTGGCTGACCCGCGCCAGCCGGCCGATGGTGCCCAGCTCGTGCGCCCGCTGGGCCGCCAGCACCGTCACGGCGACGGCGCCCGCCTTCATCACCGCCAGCCAGCAGGCGGCGAGCGCAGGCGTGGTGGGCCCGCGCAGCAGCACCCGGTTGCCGGGGCGTACGCCGAGCTCGCCGGTGAGGACGTGTGCGATCTGGTCCACGGTGCGCCGCAGCCTGCCGTACGACCAGGGCGGGGAGCCGTCGGCCGTGTGGAAGGCGGGGCGGTCGCCGCCGAACCGCTCGACGGTGCGGTCCAGCAGCTCGGCGCCGCAGTTGAGACGGTCGGGGTAGTGGAGCTCGGGCCGGTCCAGCAGGAGGTCCGGCCACTGCTCGGGCGGCGGCAGATGGTCGCGGGCGAAGGTGTCGACGTGTACTGACGGGCTCAGGTGCATCTGTACTGCCCCCTCGCGGCCGGGCGCGCTGATGTGCCGTCGAGCGTAACGTGATGGTGACGGCAGTCAAGATACCGCGATATACAGAGCGAGGCCGGGTCGTCCGCCCGGCCCCGCGGAAGCCAGGGGGTCGCGATGCCCGTGTTCGCGCTGGAACCGAAGCAGCAGGAGTGGTGCGCGCAGCTGCGCGAGCTCGCGGGCAGCAGGCTGCGCCCGCTCGCCGAGTCGGGCGAGCCGGGGCGGGTCAACCGGGCGCTGCTCGCGGACCTCGGCGAGCTGGGGCTGCTCGCGCGCGCCGTCGTCGCCTCGTCCCCGTCCCGGTCCGGCGCGGGGCACCAGGCCGAGCGGGCGCTGGAGCTGTGCCTGCTGCGGGAGTCCCTCGCGTACGCCTGCCCCGAGGCCGAGACGGCGCTGGCGCTCCAGGGCCTGGGCACCGGCCCGGTGGCCGCGGCGGGCACCGGCGAGCAGCGCGGGCGCTGGCTGCGCGCCGCGGCCGAGGGCCGGGCCGTCGCCGCCTTCGCGCTGAGCGAGCCCGGCGCGGGCAGCGACGCGGCGGCACTGGCGCTGCGGGCCGAGCCGGACGGCCCCGCGACGGACGGCCCCGGCCCGGCGACGGACGGCCCCGGCCCGGCGTCCTGGCGGCTGACCGGCACCAAGACCTGGATCTCCAACGCGCCCGAGGCGGACTTCTACTGCGTGTTCGCCCGTACGGGTGAGGAGGCGGGCTCCCGGGGCATCACCGCCTTCCTGGTCCCGGCCGACCGCCCAGGGCTGAGCGGCGAGCACCTGGACATGCTCTCCCCGCACCCCATCGGCACCCTCACCTTCGACGGCGTCCCCGTCACCCGCGCCGACCTCATCGGGCAGCCGGGGGGCGGCTTCGGGATCGCCATGCGCACCCTCAACCTCTTCCGGCCCAGCGTCGGCGCGTTCGCGGTCGGCATGGCGCAGGCCGCGCTGGACGCCTCGCTGGAACACGCCGGACGGCGCCCCGCCTTCGGCGGTGTCCTGCGCGACCTGCAGTCCGTCTCGCACCAGCTGGCCGAGATGGCGACGCGCACCGAGGCGGCGCGGCTGATGGTGTACGCGGCGGCGGCCGCGTACGACCGGGGGGACGAGGGCATCGCGCGGCGCTCGGCGATGGCCAAGCTGCTGGCCACCGAGACGGCGCAGTACGTCGTCGACGCGGCCGTCCAGATCCACGGAGCCGAGGGGCTCCGGCGCGGCCACCTCCTCGAACACCTCTACCGGGAGGTCCGGGCCCCCCGCATCTACGAGGGGGCGAGCGAGTTGCAGCGCACGGTGATCGCGAAGGAGCTGTACACATGACGCAGGACGGTGCCGTGCGGCGCATCAACCCGCCCGAGCTGTCCCCGCCGAAGGGGTTCTCGCACGCCGTGACGGCGACCGGCTCGCGGCTGGTCTTCCTCGCGGGCCAGACCGCGCTGGACGCCGAGGGCCGGATCGCGGCGCACACCTTTCCCGGCCAGTTCGAGGCGGCGCTGAGCAATCTGCTGGCCGCGCTGGCGGCGAGCGGGGGCGAGCCGGCGGACCTGGCCCGGGTGACGGTCTATACGACGGACGTTCCCGCGTACCGGCGGCACGCGGCCGAACTGGGGAGGATCTGGGGCCGGCTGGTGGGGCGGGACTATCCGGCGATGGCCGTGGTGGGCGTGGTGCGGCTGTGGGACGAGTCGGCGTGGATCGAACTGGACGGCGTGGCCGTGCTGGAGTGACGGCGGCCGGCCTCCTGAGCCCCTGACGGTCACCCGGATCCGCGGCGGCGGGCCCGGTGCGCGGCCACCCGCGCGCGGGACGCGCACCTGGGCGAGCAGTAGCGCCGGGGCGTCCCCGGGCCGTCGTCCAGGAACAGCCGTGTGCAGTCCGCCGCCGCGCACTCCCCCCACGCCGCCGCGTTCCCGCCGCGCTCGCTCAGCAGCTGGGCCAGGCCCAGCGCGCTCGCGGCGGTGAACCAGTCCGCCCAGCCCGCGTCGTCGCCCCGGTCCACATGCAGGTGCCAGGCGTGGCCGTCGTGCCGGGAGAGGCGGGGCCGGGCGCCGCACTCCGCCAGCAGGGCGTTGAGCGCGCGGGCCGCACGGTCCACGTCCGGCTCCGCCAGCACGCGCTCGGTGAGCCGCGCGACGGCCGCGCGCAGCGCCTCCGCGTCGTCCTCCGTGAACGCGCTCCCGGCCACGTCCTGAGCGGTCTCCCCGTGCCGCATGAGCAGGTCCGCCATGGCCTCCCGGGACAGCGATCCGTCCGCGCGCAGCGCGTTGGCCAGGTCCAGCAACCGGTGCGCCGGGCGAAAACCCCGCTGTGATGTCTCCCGCACGCCCGCCAGTATACCTATGCTGTAACGGCTCATTCTTATAAGACGTTACGCAGAACGGTTGTGCAGGACAGTTGTGCAGGACAGGAGAGCCCGCCATGCGGCCCGCGCTCGTCGCCTATCTGGCCACCGCCTTTCTCGCCCGGCTCGCGGACGACGGAGTGGGGATCGCCGTCGCCCTGCTCGCCCTGGACCGCACCGGAAGCGCGGCGGCGGGCGCCTTCGTGCTCACGGCCTGGATGGCGCCGCACGCCGTGGCGGCGCCGCTGGTGGGCGCGCTCGCCGCGCGGGCCCGCAGGCCGCGGCTGTTCTACTGCGGCGCGCTCGCCGCCTTCGCCGCCGCGCTCGCGGGGCTCGCCGGCACGGTGGGCTCGGCGCCCGGCCCCGTCGCCCTGGCCATCGCCGTCGCCGGGGGCAGCTGCGGGCCGGTCGTCAGCGGAGGGCTGTCCAGCCTGATCGCCTCGCTCGCGCCGGAGGGGGCGGTGCGGGACCGCGCGTACGCGCTGGACGCCGTGACGTACACGGCGTCGTCCGTCGCCGGACCCGCCGTCGTCACTCTGGTCGCGGGGCTGGCCTCGCCCGCTGCGGCGACCGGGCTGATGGCGGTGTTCGCCGGGGCAGCGGTTCCGTTGATGGCGGCGGTGAGCGGTGGTGTGCGGCGGAGCCGGGCGCCGGCGCGCGCAGCCCCCAGCGCACCCTCGGGGCGCCACGGCCGCCCCTTCACCGCCCTGTGGCGTACGCCCGCGCTGCGCGCGATCACCGCGGCCACGACCGTCGCCCACCTCGGTCTCGGCGGGCTCGCCGTGTCCGCCGTGCTGCTGGCCGCGCACCGGGGCGAAGCGGACGGCGGCGGCGTGCTGATGACGGCGTTCGCCGTCGGAGCGCTCGCGGGGGCGCTGGGCCTGGCCCGCTGGCGCCCGCCGTTCGGCGACCGGCGGCTGGCGGGGGCCAGCCTGGTGGTCACCGGCGCTGCGCTGGCCGGGGCCGCGCTCGCGCCGTCCCTCGGCTGGGCCGCGGCGCTGTTCGCGCTCGCCGGGTTGGGGGACGGCCCGCTGCTCACCACCACGCTCCGGATCCGGGCCGACCACGCGCCGCCGGACGCCCGCGCCCAGGTCTTCACCGTGGGCGCGGGGCTGAAGGTCACGGCGGCGGCTGCCGGAGCGGCGCTGGCCGGGACGCTGGAGGGGCTCAATCCCGCTCTGCTCGTGCTGGCGATCGCGGCGCTGCAGCTGGCCGCCGCGGCGCTGCTGGCCCTGCTGGAGGGGCCCCGTCCCGGCGGGCCGCGCGGGCGAGTACGGCGGCGAGCGCGCCCGCGAGCACCGTCGCGGCGCCGGTGAGCAGGCCCGCGGTGTGCAGCCCGGCGACGAAGTCCCGGGCGAAGCCGGGCGTACCCGGGTCCCCGCCGTGCGGGATGACCAGCAGGCCGAGTACGGCCACCCCCAGCGCGGTGCCGACCTGGCGGGTGGTGCTCACACAGGCCGCAGCGAGTCCCGAGCGCGCCGCGGGCAGCGCCTGGACGCCCGCCAGCTGGGTGGGCCCGATGGACGCGCCCATGCCCGCGCCGAGCACCACCGAGACGGCGGCCAGCGCGGCAGGGCCCGAGTCCGTGCCCAGCAGCACCAGCCCGGCCAGCCCGACGCCGGAGACCAGGTATCCGACCGCCATCACCCGGTGGGGCCCGTACCGCGCGCACAGCCGGGTGGCGAACGGCGCCACCGAGCACACCGCGAGCGTCAGCGGCAGGAAGCGCAGCCCCGTCGCCATCGCCGAGTGGCCGCGCACCTGCTGCAGATAGAGCGACAGCAGGAAGAAGACGGCACTGGTGCCGAAGCCGAGGACGAACGAGCAGACCTGCGGCACCGTGAACCGGCGGTCCCGGAACAGCGCCATCGGCAGCATGGGCCGCTCGCCGCGCCGCTCCGTCCGGACGAACAGCACCAGCGCCACGGCGGCCACCGCCAGTGCCCCCAGGGTCACCGGCGAGGACCAGCCGTACGTGTGACTCTCGATCAGCCCGAAGGTGAGGGCGCCCAGCAGGGTCAGTCCGAGCAGCTGCCCCCACAGGTCGAAGGAAGCGTGCTGCGGATCCTTGCTCTCCGGCAGCTCCCTGGCGCCCATCCACAGGGCGGCCAGCCCCACCGGGAGGTTGATCAGGAAGATGCCGCGCCAGCCGACGGTGTCGACCAGCAGCCCGCCCAGCAGCGGCCCGACGATGATCGCCGAGCCGCCCACCGACCCGTTCAGCCCGATGATCCGGGCGCGGGCCCGCGGATCCGGGTACGCGCGGGCGAGGTGCGACAGTGTCCCGGTGAACACGGCGGCGGCGCCCACGCCCTGCACGGCGCGCGCCGCGATCAGCGCGCCTCCTCCCGGGGCCGCGCCGCAGGCCAGCGAGGCGACGACGAACAGCGCGAGGCCCGCCAGATAGCTCCGTTTGCGCCCGTAGCGGTCGCTGAGCACCCCGGACGACAGCAGCAGCGCGGAGAGCGTCAGCGTGTACGCGTCGACGACCCACTGCAGACCGGAGGCCCCAGCGCCCAGGTCGTCTCCGATGCCGGGCAGGGCGACGGTGACGATCGAGACGTCGAGCAGCACGATGAACGAGCCGAGCATCAGTCCGAACGGCAGCCGCCAGCCGGGGGGTTCGGGGGGTGGGGTCATGAGCGTCCCTTAGGTGAAAACGACTTCCGGGAAGCTCACTGTGGGATCTAAAGTCAGCTTGATGTCAACGGAGAGCGGAGCCGGCTGGAGCGTCGGCGAGGTGGCGGCCCGGTTCGGCCTCGCCGTCTCGACGCTGCACTGGTGGGAGAAGTGCGGTCTGCTGGCGCCCGAGCGGGCCTCCGGGCGCCGCGTCTACCGGGAGGCGGAGCTGCGCCGCATCGCGGTGGTCCAGCTGCTCCAGGGCACGGCCGGGATGGCCCTTCCGGAGATCGCGGCGCTTCTGGAGGGCAGCACCGGGGACCGGGACTGGCGGGCGGTCGTCCGGGGCCGGGTCGCGCGCTGCGAGGAGCAGCTCGACCAGGTGCGGCGCGCCCGCGACTATCTGACGCATCTGCTGGAGTGCCCCAGCGAGCACCCCGTGGCGCAGTGCCCGTATCTGGCCGCGGACATCGACAGCCGCCTGCCCGCCCCGTGACACCGCGGCCGTCACCAGCCGGGGAGGACGAGCACGGCACACGCCGTCAGCGGCGCCAGCGGGATCAGCGCGAAGCCCCAGGTCATCAGAGAGCGGAAGACGTAGTCCCGCTGCTCCTCCGGGGTGTTCGCCGCCACCAGCGCCCCGCTGGTCGAGAACGGGGAGGAGTCGACGACCGATGCGCAGATCGCCATCGCGGAGATCAGGGTGAGGGCCCCGAGGCGGCCGTCCTGCAGCAGCGGGACGGCGAGCGGGATCAGCGCCCCGAGGATGCCGGTGGTGGAGGCGAAAGCGGCGACGACGGCGGCGATCAGGCAGATCAGCAGCGCCGCGAGCAGCGGGGCTTCGATGGCGGACACCTTCTCGCCGAGCCAGTCGACGGTGCCGAGGTGCTGGAGCAGGTTCACGTAGGTGACGATGCCGCAGACGAGCAGCACCGTGGTCCACGCGCACTTCTCGGCCGCGCCCTCGGCCGACTTCGGTGAGACCAGCGCGAGGACGGCCGCGACGGTGAGCGCTGTCAGACCCACGTTCAGGTCGAAGAACAGGGCACCGGCGACCAGGCTCAGGATGCCGAGGAGGGTGAGGGAGCGCGCCAGGTCGAGCCGTACGGGGGGTACCACGTCGGGGTGACCGCCCGTGTCGTCCGCGCGCTCCACGACCGTGACGGCGGCGGCCCCGGACGCGGGCCCGGCCGCCGTGCCGCCGGTCCCGGTCCCCGCCCCGGCCCCAT
>NZ_JAAKZZ010000118.1 GCF_011045075.1 Streptomyces boncukensis | reverse complement strand
TGGTGGGCCAGGGGGGCGTGCGGGTCGGCCGGGAGGCTCCAGGAGTGGTCCGGGTGCACGGTCGCCGCCGTCAGCCGGGGCACGGCGTGGATCAGCGCGTGCTCGGCGGCGACGGTGATCTCGTGCGCGCGGACCACCGTCAGCTCGGGCGCGACGACGATGTCCGCCTCGGCGCGCAGCGCGTGCCCGATCCACCGCATCCGCACCTGCCCGACACCGCGCACGCCCTCCGTGCCGCGCAGCGCGGCCTCGGCGGCGTCCACCAGCGCCGGGTCGACGGAGTCCATCAGCCGCCGGAACACCTCGCGGGCCGCGTCCCGCAGCACCAGCAGGATGGCGGCGGTGATGAGCAGGCCGACCACGGGGTCGGCCTGCGGCAGGCCGAGCGCGGCGCCGCCCGCGCCGAGCAGCACGGCCAGCGAGGTGAATCCGTCGGTGCGGGCGTGCAGTCCGTCGGCCACCAGCGCGGCGGAGCCGATCCGGCGGCCGGTGCGGATGCGGTACCGGGCCACCCACTCGTTCCCCGCGAAACCCACCAGCGCCGCCCCCGCCACGGCCCCCAGGTGGGTCAGCTCGCGCGGGTGCAGCAGCCGGTCGACGGCCTCGTAGGCGGCGAACGCGGCGGAGGCGGCGATCGTCAGCACGACCACCACGCCGGCGAGGTCCTCGGCACGCCCGTACCCGTATGTGTAGCGGCGGTTGGCGGCCCGGCGCCCCAGGACGAACGCGATGCCCAGCGGGACGGCGGTCAGCGCGTCGGCGGCGTTGTGGACGGTGTCGCCCAGCAGCGCCACGGAGCCCGACAGCGCCACGACGGCCGCCTGGGCCAGCGTGGTCGCCGCCAGGACCGCGAACGAGAGCCACAGCGTGCGCAGCCCCTCGCGCGAGGTCTCCAGCGCCGTGTCGGTCCGCTCCGCGCTCCCGTGGCCGTGCGGGGCGAGCAGATGTCCGATCCGGTGCCGCAGCCGGGCCCGCCGGGTGTGCGTCTTCCCCTCCATGGCACGCCACGGTGGCACAGGAACCGGATTGCGGCTACTGCCGTCCTACACCCTGTGACCAGGTGCGAAGCGCTTGCACGCGGGGGCGGGACGCGGTGCGGGCCACCACCTCGACGACGGAGAACGCCTCCGGGGCGCACGGCTGCGCCCCGGAGGGGCGCGGGGAACGGCGCGACCGGCCGCGGAGCACCCGCAGAACGCGACGCGACAGCAACTACCGGCCGGTGCCGAGGGCGCCGTGGGGAGACGGGGCGAAGAAGCGCGCGACGTCCGCCTCGGTGACCTCTTCCAGGGCCGCCGGGCGCCAGTGGGGCCTGCGGTCCTTGTCCACGACCTGGGCGCGGATGCCCTCGACGAGGTCGGGGGCGGTGAGGCACGCGCACGACACCCGGTACTCCTGCTCCAGCACCGGCTCCAGCGCGCCCAGCCGCCGGGCCCGGCGCAGCGCGGCGAGGGTGACCTTGAGTGACGTGGGCGAGCGGCTGAGCAGCGTCTCCGCGGCCTCCTTGGCCCCGTGGGAGCCGTCCGCGAGGAGGCGCGCGACGATCTCCTCGACGGTGTCCGCTGCGTAGCACGCGTCGATCCAGCCGCGCTCCTCCGCCAGCCGACCGCCGGACGGCGGGCCGGCGTGGCGGCCGACGGCCTCCTCCACGGACGTGTGCGCCAGGTCCCGCACCAGGTCGGGGAGGGCGGCGGAGGGGACGACATGGTCGGCCAGCCCGCAGTGGACGGCGTCAGCGGCGCCCAGCTCGGCGCCGGTGAGCGCCAGATGGGTGCCCAGCTCGCCGGGTGCGCGGGCGAGCAGATGGGTGCCGCCGACGTCGGGGACGAAGCCGATTCCCGTCTCGGGCATCGCCACCCGGGAGCGCTCGGTGACGACACGGACGTCACCGTGGGCCGAGACTCCGACCCCGCCGCCCATCACGATGCCGTCCATGACGGCGACATAGGGCTTCGGGTAGCGGGCGATGCGGGCGTTGAGCAGGTACTCGTCGCGCCAGAACGCCGCCGAAGCGGCGCCGCCGCCCGCGCGTACGTCGTCGTGCACGGCGCGGATGTCGCCGCCCGCGCACAGGCCGCGCTCCCCCGCGCCGGTGACGACCACGGCCGCCACCGCGGGGTCCCGCTCCCACGCACTGAGCGCCTCGTCGATACGCAGCACCATGGCATGGGTCAGCGCGTTGAGCGCGCGGGGCCGGTTGAGCGTGAGGCGTCCGACGCGCCCCTCGGTGGAGACCAGTACGGACGCTTCGGCAGTGCTGTCGTCGGTGCTGTCGTCGGTGCTCATGGGAACGCCTCCGTGCGGACGCGGGCTCGCGGAACGCTGCCGATCTTCTCAGGGGCGCGGTACGGGAGCGGAACCGGGCCCCGGCGCACCACCGTTCCCGGGGCTCAGGGAAACGTGACGGCCGGGTCCACCGGCAGCAGCATGGTCCAGCGCAGCGTCGCGTCGTCGAACGGGGCGCACGTCACGACCCGTACCGGGACGGGGTCCGGGGCGACGAGCGGAAAGTACACCGGCCGCGCCTCCTCGCGGCGCGCGCCGCGCTGCGCGCCGCCCGCGGGGCCGACCGCCGCGTCCCAGAGCGCCGGGACGCCGGGACGCCCGCGCACCGTGCGGACGACCTCGTCCAGGCGCCGGTTGTCCGGCCAGCGGTGCCAGGCCAGGCGCAGGGCGCGGAGCAGCGGGACGGACCACCGGGTCTCCCAGTCGCGCAGCTGGTAGCGGGCCTCCGGGGAGAACGCCCAGAGCATGACGTTCGCCCCGGGGTGTACCAGCCAGGGACAGTGCCGGGCTGCCACCGCGTTGACGTCGAGCACGTCCCACGCCTGGTCGCTGAGCCAGCTCGCGCAGCGCTGCTCGTGCATCAGCCGCACCAGCGAGGGGTCCGGCTGCCGTGCGGCGGCCGGACGCGGCGGGGGCTCCAGACCGGTGCCGCGGAAGAGCGCCGCCCGCTGCCCCGGGCTCAGCCGCAGGAGCCGGGCGACGCTGTCGATCATCTCGCGTCCGTAGCGCCGGTCCTCGCCCTTCTCCAGGGCCCGGTACCAGCGCTCGGAGACGCCGAGCAGCAGCGCCATGTCGAGCTGGGTGAGGTAGCTGCGGTGGCCGCGGGCCGCCGTGCGACCGGGTACCGCCGCGGGGTCCGCGGCGCGGCGCCAGGCGCGCAGCATCCGGCCGAGGTCCTCGCGTCGCACATCGCCCACGGGTAAAGACCTCGCAAAGTCGGGGTGACGGGATGGGGACGGGGTCCGGGGGACACGCCCGGCCGCTCGACACGGACGGGCCGGACGGGGGCGTGCGGGCAGCATCGCACGCCACACGAGAAAGCGGTACTCATGGCTTCCGGAAGTGAGCGGTTCCGATCTTCGCGGAGGCCGGGCGGTCAGGGTGAGACGCGCAGTGCCCAGACCTACGGAGAATGCCCCGATGAGCTACTTCCTGCCGGAGACCGACCCCGTACTGACCGCGGCACGCGGGCTGGCCCTCGCCCACCCCGGCGTGGTCGCGGTGCACACCGGTCCGCTGTTCCTGCGGGCGCGCGATCCGCACCCCGCCCGCCGCGTCGGCCTGGTCTCCGGAGGCGGCTCCGGGCACGAGCCGCTGCACACCGGCCTCCTCGGGCGCGGCGGCCTGGACGCGGTGTGCCCCGGAGAGATCTTCGCCTCCCCGCACAACGGGCAGATCTACGCCGCCGGCACGGCAGCGGCCAAGGACGGCGGCGTCCTGTTCATCGTCAAGAACTACACCGGCGACGTCATCAACTTCCAGATCGCGGCGGAGCGGCTGCGGCACGACGGCATCCCGGTCGCCAGCGTCCTGGTCGACGACGACCTGGCCACGGACGCCGAGGACAGCGCGACCGGACGCCGGGGCACCGCTGCGACAGTGGTGCTGGAGAAGCTGCTCGGCGCTGCCGCCGACCGGGGCGCGTCGCTGGAGGAGCTGGCGGAGCTGGGCACCCGGATCGTGGCCCGCTCGCGCAGCGTCGCCGTCGCGGCCCGCGCCCAGACCTCGCCCGCGACGGCGGCGCCCGCGTTCACCCTGGAGCCCGGCGTCCTGGACTACGGCGTCGGCATCCACGGCGAGCGCGGCACCCGCGCCCTCGCCCGCCCGGCGGCGGGCGACCTGGTGCGGCGGATGACGGACGACCTGCTCGACGCGCTGCCCGAGGGCCCGGACGACGTGCTCGCCGTCGTCAACGGCCTCGGCGGCACCACCGAGCTGGAGCTGCACGCTCTCGGCGCGCTGCTGTCCGGGGAGCTGGCGGCGCGCGGGCTGCGCCCGGCGCAGCTGGTGGTGGGGACCTTCACCGCGGCGCTGGACATGGCCGGGTTCTCGCTCACTCTCACCCGCCTGGAGGAGGGCTGGTCCGAGTTGTGGGCCGCGCCGACCGAGACCCCGCTGGTCCTGCCGCGCCCCGCATCCGGCGCGGCTGCGGAGTCCGGCGCGGCTCAGCAGTCCGGCACCGGCGCCGTGCCGCAGCGCGCCGCTCCCGCCCCGCAGGAGCCGACCGCCGCCGCGCCGCAGGGCACGGGCGGGCGCGCCGTACTCGACCGGTACGCGGAGATCGTCACCCAGGTCCGCGACAACCTCACCCAGCTCGACCAGCTCGTCGGCGACGGCGACTTCGGCGACAACCTCACCGGCGGCGTACGGCGCGCCGTGAAGCTGGCCGACGAGAGCGGCTCCGAGGGCCTCGCGGCCCTCGCCCAGGCGTTCCTCGACGACGTCGGGGGCACCAGCGGACCGCTCTTCGGCCTCCTCTTCCAGCACCTGGCCGCCGCCCCCGGCGCCGATGGCGGGGCCGAAGCGCAGGGTGCGCCCCCGCTCGCGGAGCTGGCCGGGGCCGCCGAGGCGGCGCATGCCGCCATCCACCGGGTCGGCGGGGCGCGTCCCGGCGACTGCACCCTGGTCGACGCGCTCGCGCCCGCCGCCGAGTCACTTGCCTCCTCGGCCGCGGAGGGGGCGGCCGAGGAGGCACCGCTGACCAGTGCGGCACAGGCGGCCATCCGGGGCGCCCTGGGGACGGCGTCCGTGCGGCCCCGCCGGGGCCGCGCCAGCTATGTGGGCGACCACGCGCTCGGCGTGCCGGACCCCGGCGCGCTCGCGGTCGCCCTGCTGTTCGCGGCCCTGGCCGATGTCCACGAGCCGGCGATGGCCGCCCGTCTGCCCGCGCCGGGCTACCTCACGGTGCGCTGACGGGGAGGGGCCGCCCCGTTCGGCACCTAGCGGAGTGCGGGCGCAATGGGGCATCCCCTGCCCGAGCGATGCCGAGGGCTCGGGGGAGGCCGGGCGCGCCGTTCCCCGCGTCCCTTCGGGCGCCACCGCTCGCGAGGGCGGGCCCGGTCCGGGGCGCGGGTCGGCCGACCGGGTCAGCCCCGGTCGCCGACGAGCTCGCGCTCTCCCTCGGGCTCCTCGCCGCCGCCGTCCTCCGCCGTCGCGGCCCGGGAGTTGGACGGCTCCGCGGCGAGCTTGGCGCCCTCGACGTCCACGTCCGGGAGTATTCGGTCGAGCCTGCGCGGCAGCCACCAGGCGGACCGGCCCAGCAGTTTCAGCACGGCGGGGACGATCGTCATACGGACCACGAAGGCGTCGAAGAGGACGGCGACCGCGAGCCCGAACCCGATCATCTTCACCATCGCCTCGCTGGAGCCGATGAACCCGGCGAACACGCTGATCATGATGACGGCGGCGGCCGTGACCACCCGGGCCCCATGGGCGAAGCCCGTCACCACCGCCTCGTCCGGGGACTCGCCGTGGACGTACGCCTCCCGCATCCGGGTCACCAGGAAGACCTCGTAGTCCATGGCCAGGCCGAAGACCACGCCGATCAGGAAGATCGGCATCATGCTCATGACGGGCCCGGTCTCCTCGACGCCGAACAGGCCGCCCAGCCATCCCCACTGGAAGACGGCCACCACGGCGCCGAGCGCGGCGACGACCGACAGCAGGAAGCCGAGCGCGGCCTTGAGCGGCACCAGGAGGGAGCGGAAGACGACGATCAGCAGCAGGAAGGCGAGGCCGACGACGAGGACGAGGTAGGGCAGCATCGCGTCGCTGAGCCTCTGCGAGACGTCGATGTTCAGCGCGGTCGTGCCGGTGACCAGGACCGTGGCCCCGGTGTCGGCCTTGATGCCGTCCGCGCGGTCCCGGATGTCGTGCACCAGGTCCTCGGTCGCGGTGTCGCTGGGGCCGGACTTCGGGATCACCGCGAGCACGGCGGTGTCGCCCGCTTCGTTGAAGGCCGGGGGGTTGACCGTGGCCGCGTCCTTGAGGCCCTTGACCTCGTCGGCCACCTGGCGCGCCGCGGCCTCGGGGCTGTCGCTGCCCCGGGCGTCGACGGCGAGGGTGAGAGGGCCGTTGGCGCCCTTGCCGAACGACTCGGCGAGCATGTCGTACGCCTTGCGCTGTGTGGTGTCGGTGGGCTGGCTGCCGTCGTCGGGCAGGCCCAGCTCCATGCTGGAGGCGGGCAGGGCCACGGCACCCAGGCCGACCACGGCGGTCAGCAGGACGGCGACCGGGCGGCGCAGTACGAAACGTGCCCAGCGGGTGCCCAGCGCCGGCTTGCCGCCCCCGCCCGCCGCGCCCGGGTCCGCGCCGGAGGCGTTCCGGACCCGGGCGCGCTCCTTGCGGCTGAGCGCCCGGTCGCCCGCGAAACCGAGCAGGGCGGGTATGAGGGTGGTCGCGATCAGGACGGCGATGGCGACGGCGCCCGCCGCGGCCAGCCCCATCTTGGTGAGGATCGGGATGTTGACCACCGACAGCCCCGCGAGGGCGATCAGGACCGTCAGCCCCGCGAAGATCACCGCCGAGCCGGCCGTGCCGTTGGCGCGGCCCACCGCCTCCAGCGGCGCGCGGCCCTCCGCGCGTTCGGCCCGGTAGCGGGAGACGATGAACAGCGCGTAGTCGATGCCGACGGCGAGGCCGAGCATCATCGCCAGGGTGGGGGTGGTGCTGTTGAGATCCAGCGGCACGGACAGCGCGGTGATGGCCGCGACGCTGATGCCGACGCCGATCAGGGCGGTCAGCAGCGGCAGCCCGGCCGCCACCAGTGAGCCGAAGGTCATCAGCAGCACCACGGCGGCGATCCCGACGCCGATGATCTCGGTGGCCCCGGTCTCCGGCGCCTCCTGGAGCGCATCACCGCCGATCTCGACCGTCAGTCCGGCCTCTCTGCCGTCCTCGGCCGCCTGCTGGAGCCCGTCCCGGTCCGCGTGCTCCAGCTCGAAGGACTTGACCTTGTAGGAGACCTGGGTGAACGCGGTCGAGCCGTCCTTGCTGACGGCGCCGGACTCGTACGGGTCGGTGACGGCCGCGACCTCGTCCGAGCTGGCCTTCAGATCCCCGACGACGCGCTCGACCTCCGCCTTCTGCGCGGCGCCGGTGACCTTCTCCCCGTCGGGCGCGCGGAGGACGACACGAGCGGTGGCGCCGTCCGCGTGCATCGTCGGGACGCGCTCGTCCAGAAGGTCGAACGCCTTCTGTGCCTCGGTGCCGGGGATGGTGATGGTGGACGAGCCGGTGCCGGCGCCCGCGGCGCCCGCTCCGGCCAGGCCGAGCAGCACCACCCACAGCAGCAGGACGAGCCGGCGTCGGCGGAAGGCCGACCGGCCGACTCGGGCGAGGAATGTGGCCATGACGGGGGTCTCCCTGGGTGTTCGGTGATGAGAGAGGGGCGGAAAATCATGGAAAATCGCGGAAGAGACCGAAAAAATGGCGTAGTCGGCCTGCCCGATGGCGCGGGCGCCATCGGGCAGGGGCTGGGCGGCGGTGAGGCTGGGGGGTGCGGTCAGCCGGTCAGCAGGGCGGGGAGGACCACGGCGTCCACATATCTCTCCAGATAGGCGGGGTCCGCCTCCCGGCCGTCTATGATCTTCTGGGCCACCATCGCCCCGAGCATGAGGTGGGGGACGAACTCCAGCGCCGGGTTGCCCTCGGCGACCTCGCCGCGCACCACCGCGCGCCGCAGCAAGCCGTCGAGGGACTGGAGCTCCGGCTCGATCAGCACCGCGCGGACCGTCCGCTCCAGCTCCGTATCGCGCTGCATCGCATGGCCGAGACCGCTCAGCAGCTCGGTGTCCCGGTCGACGTCGCAGCCGACGCGCCGCCGCATCTCGTGCAGGTCCCCGGCGAGCGTCCCGGTGTCGATGTCGGCGAGCGTCACCCGCTGGTCGGCCCGCAGCGCGCAGGCGACCAGGTTCGGCTTGTTCTCCCACTGCCGGTAGAGCGTCGCCTTGCTGGACTTGGTGCGGGACGCGACCGCGTCCATCGTCAGCGCCTCGTAGCCGTCCTCCCGGACGAGGTCGAGCACGGCGCCGTAGATCTCCCGCTCCCGCTCGGGCGTGAGCCTGCTCCGGCGCTGCGCGGCCGCGGGAGCCGGGGAGGCGGACCGTGCAGCCATGGGCTCTCCTGTCACATGCAGTGAACGAAACTGTCTCGTACACGTCGACAGTAGCCCCCGCCCCATCGAAACGCAAGCGTATCGAAACGGATTGGTTTCCCATGGCGCCGGGCGAGCGGTCCCCACGGCACGACGTCCAGCACGTCACGCACCGCGCGCCGCGGCGTGAGACGCGGCTGCACCCGGCCGGTCCGTGACGGATCGGCCCGGGCTCCCGATACTTGGCCGCAGCCGCACTCGCCCCCCAGGGCTCAGGAGGTAGCAATGAAAATGCTCATCAACGTCCCCGAGAGCGTCGTCCCCGACGCACTGCGCGGCATGGCCGCCGCCCATCCGGAGCTGGCCGTGGACCCCGACAGCCGGCTGGTGGTGCGCGGGGACGCGCCCGTCGCGGGGAAGGTGGCGCTCGTTTCGGGGGGCGGCTCCGGGCACGAGCCGCTGCACGGCGGGTTCGTGGGCCGCGGGATGCTGGACGCCGCGTGTCCCGGGGAGATCTTCACCTCCCCGGTGCCGGACCAGATGGCGCGGGCCGCGGCGGCCGTGGACAGCGGGGAGGGCGTGCTGTTCGTCGTCAAGAACTACACGGGCGACGTGCTGAACTTCGACATGGCCGCCGAGCTCGCCGAGGACGAGGGCCTGCGCGTCGCCAAGGTGCTGGTGCAGGACGACGTGGCGGTGACCGACAGCACCTTCACGGCAGGCCGCCGGGGGACCGGCGCGACGCTCTTCGTGGAGAAGATCGCGGGTGCGCTGGCCGAGGAGGGCGCCCCGCTGGAGCGCGTGGAGGCGGTGGCGCGGCAGGTCTCCGAGGCGTCCCGCAGCTTCGGGGCTGCCCTCAGCCCGTGCACGACGCCGGCCAAGGGCAGCCCCACGTTCGACCTCCCGGCCGGGGAGCTGGAGCTGGGGATCGGGATCCACGGGGAGCCGGGGCGCGAGCGGCGGCCGATGATGACGTCCGGGGAGATCGCGGACTTCGCGGTGGACGCGGTGCTGGAGGACCTGCGTCCGGACGCGCCGGTGCTCGCGCTGGTGAACGGCATGGGGGCGACGCCGCTGATCGAGCTGTACGGCTTCTGCGCCGAGGTGCACCGGGTGCTCGCCGAGCGCCGGGTGCCGGTGGCCCGTACCCTCGTCGGGAACTATGTGACCTCGCTCGACATGGCGGGGGCCTCCGTGACGCTGTGCCAGGCCGACGAGGAGCTGCTGCGGCTGTGGGACGCGCCGGTGGCGACCCCGGGTCTGCGGTGGGGTCTGTGAGACAGGAGGACAGGGCTGTGGTGGACGGTGAGGCGCTGGACGCCGGGTTCTTCAGCCGCTGGATGCTGGCCGCCGCCGAGGACGTGGAGCGGGAGGCCGACCGGCTCACCGAGCTGGACGCGGCCATCGGCGACGCGGACCACGGCGGCAATATGCGGCGCGGCTTCGAAGCGGTGCGCACGGCGCTGCGGACGGACGCCGACGGGGCGGGCCCTGGCACGCCCGGCGCGGTGCTGATGCTCGCCGGGCGGACGCTGGTGTCGACCGTCGGCGGCGCCTCGGGGCCGCTGTACGGCACGCTGCTGCGCCGCGCGGGCAAGGCCCTGGGCGACGCGGAGACGGTGGACGTGGCCGGGCTGGCGGCGGCGCTGCGCACCGGAGTGGACGCGGTGGCGCAGCTCGGCGGCGCGGCCGTGGGCGACAAGACGATGCTGGACGCACTCATCCCCGCGGTGGACGCGCTGCCCCGGGGATTCGCCGCCGCGACCGCCGCGGCGGAGGAGGGCGCCAAGGCGACCGTGCCGCTCCAGGCGCGCAAGGGCCGCGCCAGCTATCTGGGTGAGCGCAGCATCGGCCACCAGGACCCGGGCGCGACGTCCTCCGCGCTGCTGGTCGGCGCGCTCGCGCGCGGCGGAGGTGCGTGAGATGGGCCGCGTGGGGGTCGTCCTGGTCTCGCACAGCGCCCAGGTGGCGGACTCGGTGGCCGCGCTCGCGGCCTCGCTCGCGGGCGTCCCCGACGCGCCGGTCACCGGCGCGGGCGGACTCCCGGACGGCGGGCTCGGAACCAGCGCCGAGCTGGTCACCGAGGCCGCGGCGCGGGTGGACGACGGGGCGGGCGTGGCGGTGCTCGTGGACCTGGGCAGCGCGGTGCTGACGGTGAAGGCGCTGCTCGCCGAGGGGGACGAGCTCCCCGAGCCCGCGCGCCTGGTGGACGCGCCGCTGGTCGAGGGCGCGGTCGCGGCCGTCGTCGCGGCGGCGGGCGGCGCCGATGTGGAGGCGGTCGCCGCGGCGGCCGGGGAGGCGTACGACTACCGCAAGGTGTGAGCCTCAGCGGATTCCGCCGGGCCGGAGCTGCCCCGCGCGGTGCGCGGCGGACCGCAGCGCACCCGCGGGCCGCAGCACGCCCGCGGACCGCGACGCACCGCGAGGGGCAGCCCGGACCGGACGCCGTGCGGACGAGCGGGGCTCAGACCTCCCCCTCGCCCCCGGACGAGAACCACACGGGGCCCTCCTGGGCGGCCTGCTTGATCCGCAGCAACGAGTAGTCCGTGAGCGGCGGCAGCGCGTCCAGCTCGTACCAGCCGACCTCCAGCGACTCCTCGTCGTTCACCCGCGCCTCGCGCGCGGCCTCCCCCGTCGCACGGCAGCGGAAGGTCATGTCCACGAACTGGCAGACGTCCCTGTTCGGATAGACCACCGGCTGCTCCATGGTCTGCACGAGCGCCAGCCGCTCGGCCACGCAGCGCACCGCGGTCTCCTCCCGCACCTCGCGCACCGCGCAGTCGGCGGGCTGCTCGCCGGGCTCCACGATGCCGCCGATGACCGCCCACTGGCCGGTGTCCGCCCGCCGTCCCAGCAGGACGCGGCCCGCGTCGTCGAAGACGATCGCGGTGACGCCGGGGAGGAAGAGCAGCTGGTGTCCCGCGCTGGCGCGCAGGTCGCGGATGAAGTCGGGGGTCGCCATGCGCCCGACCCTACGCCGACGCCGCGCCTCAGCCCTTGTCGAAGGCGTCCGGGTCGCGCTCCCGCAGCAGGTACAGGGCCACGCCGCAGCCGATGACGACCACCCCGCACAGCGAGCTGACCACGATTTGCAGCGGCCCGTCGGCCACGGCGAAGTTCCCGATCACATTGCCGAGCACCGCGGCGGCGAGCAGCAGCCAGAGCAGGGTCTTCACGGACGATTTCCTCCCTCGTCGCCGGCTGGCCGGTCCGCCGGAACGCACTCCAGTCTGCCGTCCGCTGACCGCGCGGTCAGCGGTGCGGACCCCCCTGCCGGGAGTGGAGCAGGCTACACCGACAGGTCCGGATCAGCGCCGTAGGGTGACGGCCATGCGCCGAGCCCTCCGCCGTGCGGACCGCGCCCTGTTCCACCTGCTGACGGGGGCGGGTCTGAGCATCGTCTGCTCTCTCGCCCTGGGGCTGGTCCTGGTCGCCCTCGCCTGCTGCCTGCTGGTGGTCGGCGCCGGGATGCTGCCCGAGGCGGCCCGCACCGTCCGCTCCCTCACCGGTGCCGAACGGCGCCGCACGGAGGGCTGGTCGGGGCAGCCCGTACCGGCCCGCTACCTGCCGCTCGACGAGGGCCCGCTGCGAGCCCGGGTGCGGAACGCCGTGCGGGACCCGGGCACCTACCGCGACCTGCTGTGGCTGGTGGCCCACCTGGGATGCGGGCTGGTGCTGTTCTACGCCGCGATGGCGCTGTTCCCGCTGGCGCTGCTGGTGGACGGAGTGTGGTGCGGGCTGGCCCGCCGCCGCCCCGTGCTGCTGCCGCTGCTCCCCGGGCTGGCCGGGGCGCAGGCCCGGCTCTCCCGCACGCTGCTCAGCCCCTCCCCCCGCGCCACGCTGCTGTCCGAGCGCGTGGAGGAGCTGACCGCGACCCGGGCCGGCGCGCTCGTCGCACACGGCGCCGAACTGCGCCGTATCGAGCGGGATCTGCACGACGGCACGCAGGCCCGCCTGGTCGCGCTCGCCATGCGGATCGGGCTGGCGCGGCGCGCCTGCGACCGGGATCCGGAGGCCGTCCGCACGCTCCTGGACGACGCACAGGACCAGGCCGAGGAGGCGCTCGCCGACCTGCGGCACGTGGTGCGCGGCATCCATCCGCCGGTGCTCACCGACCGCGGGCTGGTGGGCGCCGTGCGGGCGCTGGCGGCCGGCAGCGGACTGGAGGTGAGCGTACGGGCCGCGGGCCCGCAGGACGGCCCGGAGGACGACGGGACGCGCGCCCCGGCCGCCGTGGAGGCGGCGGCGTACTTCGTGGTCGCCGAGGCGCTGTCCAACGCGGCTCGGCACAGCGGGGCGCGGCGCGCGTCCGTCGAACTGGCCCGCACACCGCGCCTGCTGCGGGTCCGCGTCCGGGACGAGGGCCGCGGCGGCGCCGACGAGAACGGGGGCACGGGGCTGCTGGGCATCCGGCGCAGGGTGGCGGCGCTGGACGGTACCGTCGCCCTGTCCAGCCCCGCGGGAGGGCCGACAGCCTTGGAAGTGGAGCTGCCGTGCGTGTGGTGATCGCCGAGGACAACGTCCTCCTGCGGGAGGGCCTGGTGCTGCTGCTGACCTCGGCCGGGCACGAGGTGGCGGGCGTCGCGGCCACCGGACCCGAGGTGCTGCCCCTGCTGCTGGCGGAGCGGCCCGACGTGGCGGTGCTCGACGTGCGGCTGCCGCCGGGGCTGCGCGACGAGGGGCTCCGGGCGGCGCTCGCGGCCCGTGAGCAGCGGCCGGGCCTGCCGGTGCTGGTGCTGTCGCAGTACGTGGAGGAGACGTACGCCGCCGAGCTGCTGGGCGGCGGCGCGCACGGGGTGGGCTACCTCCTCAAGGACCGGGTGGGCCGGGTGGATGCGTTCCTGGACGCGCTGGAGCGGGTGGCGTCCGGCGGCACCGCCCTCGACCCGGAGGTGGTCACCGAGCTGATGTCGCGCGGCCGGGAGGGCGACCCGCTGGACACCTTGACGCCCCGCGAGGCGGAGGTGCTCCGGCTGATGGCCGAGGGCCGCGACAACGCCACCATCGCCGCCACGCTCGTGGTCACCGAGCGGGCGGTGCACAAGCACATCGGCAGCGTCTTCGCCAAGCTGGGCCTGCCGCCGAGTGACAGCGGGCACCGCCGGGTGCTGGCCGTGCTCACCTACCTCGATGCGCTGCCCGGGGCAGCTTAGGCGGGGGATGCTCCGGAGCACGCCGGAAATGCCTGGTCAGGCGCCGTTCGCCGACAGGCGGGAGCGGATCGCGCGTACGGCCGACTCCGCGTCGTCGACCGTGACCGTGAAGAAGCGGCCGTCGCCCAGCCGCAGCACCACGCCCTCGCCGCGCCGGACCACGACCGCGGTGCCCTTCTCCGGGCGCCAGCGGTAGCCCCAGCCGCCCCAGTGCCGGGGGGTGACGGTCGGGGCGTGGTCGGCCTCGACCACGTCGCGCAGCGGGATACGGCGGCGGGGCAGCCCGACGTGGCCGCAGCGCACTTCCAGCGCGTCGTCGTTGACCTTCACCTTGACCTTGACGAAGGCGAGGGTTCCAAAGAGGATCAGCAGCCCGGCGGCGAGCAGCCCGACGACGGACATGACCAGCGCCGCCAGCCCGCCGGACCAGGCGACGTCGACAGCGAGCTCGATACCGAGCGCGAGGCAGGCGGCACCGAGCGCTGCCAGCACCCACTGGAAGCGGTTGGTGGCGTGGCCGGTCCACTGCTCGGGCGCGTCGGAGCCAGGGGGCACGGCGTCCCGCGGCTGATCCCTCATGCTTCGAAGGGTACTCCGTCGAAGGGCGCCGGGCAGCCCGTGTCCCTCGCTTCCGGACAGCGGGCGCCCGCCCGCCCAGGACTCAGCAGGAGGAGCCCGCGGCGACCCCCGCGGAGGCCAGCAGGCGCCCCTCCGCATAGCGGAGCGCGGCGGGCGGCAGCTCGGCGGTCCGGCCGCTGTGCAGCACGGTCAGCCCGCCGGTGGGCTCCGCGTCGGGCGCGGGTTCCGCGCCGATGCGGCGCAGCACCTGCGCCGCGATGGCGCCGGCCGACCCGTAGAGCGCCGGCGGGGTGCCGCCGGCGCAGGTCACCGCGTTCCGGATGCGGGTGCCGACCAGTTCGAAGTGGGTGCAGCCGAGCACCACGTCGCTCACCCCGCGCGGCGTGAGCGCGGCCGCGGCGTCGACGGCGCGGCCGATCAGCTCCTCGTCCCCGCTCTCGACGGCCTCGGCGAGCCCGTGGCAGGGCACCTCGGCGACCTCGGCGCCGTTGCCGAACTCCGCGATCAGACCGCGCTGGTAGGGGCTCCCGGTGGTCGCGGGGGTCGCCCACACCGCGACCGTGCCGCCGGACGCCGCGGCGGAGGCCGCCGCCGGTTTCAGCGCCGGGACGGTGCCGATCACCGGCAGTGCGGGCTCCAGCGCGCCGCGCACCAGCGTCAGCCCGTGCACGGAGGCGGTGTTGCAGGCGATGACCAGCGCGTCGGGCCCGTACCCGGCCGCCGCCCGGGAGCAGGCCAGCGCGCGGGCCGCGATGTCCTCGGGCTCCCGGGGCCCGTACGGCATGCCGTCGGGGTCGGAGGAGAGCACCAGGTCGGCGTCGGGCCGGGCGCGCCGTACCGCTGCGGCGGGGGCCAGCAGTCCGATACCGGAGTCCATCAGCGCGATCTTCATGAGCAGCAACTGTAATCGATCGGCCTTCCGGGGCCCGGTGCGGCAGACTGCCGCCGATGACCGTACTCATGTGGATCTCCGTGCTCGCCCTCGCCGCCTGGCTCTGGCTGCTGCTCGGGCAGGGCTTCTTCTGGCGGACAGACGTGCGACTGCCGTCGGGGGGTGCGCCGCCCGAGGGCGGCTGGCCCCCGGTGACCGTGGTGGTGCCCGCGCGGGACGAGGCGGAGGTGCTGCCGGACAGCCTGCCCACCCTGCTGGCGCAGGACTATCCGGGCCCGGCGCGGGTGCTGCTGGTCGACGACGGTTCCACGGACGGCACGGCCGAGGTGGCGCGGAAGCTGGCGGACGAGGTGCCCGGCGGCCTGCCCCTGTCGGTGCACTCCCCGGGCGCTCCGCAGCCGGGCTGGACGGGCAAGCTGTGGGCCGTCCGGCACGGCATGCGGCTGGCCCGTACCGAGCCCGCGGGCCCGGACCCGGAGTACCTGCTGCTGACGGACGCGGACATCGCACACGCGCCCGACTCGCTGCGGCGGCTGGTGGGCGCGGCGCGGTCGGCGCGGCTCGACCTGGTCTCGCAGATGGCGCGGCTGCGGGTGGTGACCGGCTGGGAGCGGCTGATCGTCCCGGCGTTCGTCTACTTCTTCGCGCAGCTCTACCCGTTCCGCTGGATCAACCGCCCGGCCGGGCGCACCGCGGCGGCGGCGGGCGGCTGCGTGCTGCTGCGCGCCCAGGCGGCCGCCCGCGCCGGACTGCCGGACAGCATCCGGGGCGCCGTGATCGACGACGTGACGCTGGGGCGTACGGTCAAGCGGTCCGGCGGGCGGATCTGGCTGGGGCTGGCCGACGGGGTGGCGAGCGTCCGCCCGTACAGCGGACTGCGCCCGCTGTGGCGGATGGTGTCGCGCAGCGCCTACGCGCAGCTGCGCAACAACCCGCTGGTGCTGCTGGGCACGGTGGCCGGGCTGGCGCTGGTCTATCTCGCGCCGCCGGTGACGGCGGCCCTGGGCTCCCCGGTGGGCGGCGCGGCATGGGCGGTGATGACGCTGACGTACGTGCCCATGCTGCGCTACTACCGCCAGCCGCTGTGGCTGGCGCCGCTGCTGCCGGTCACCGCCGCGCTCTATCTGGCGATGACCGTCGACTCGGCCGTGCAGCACTACCGGGGCCGGGGTGCGGCCTGGAAGGGCCGCACCTACTCCTGAGGGACCGGGTCACTTGCGGCCCGGGGTCCACTGCATGCCCCAGCCGTACTCCTGGTCGACGGTGCGCTGCGGGCTGACGCCGCGTCCGGGCACCAGGTAGCGGGCCTCGCGGCGCACCATCAGCTCGCCGCCCTCGTTGGTGATGAGCGCGAGGGCGCACACGGTGGAGGGCACGGTGCACTCGTCGAGGGAGAAGTCGACGGGAGCGCCGTTCTGCGGAGTGAGGGTGACGGTGGCGTGCAGCCCGGCGAAGGAGCGGGCGCCCTCGTAGATGGTGACGAAGATCAGGATGCGGCGCAGGTCCCCGATGCGGTCGAGGTTGATGGTCAGGTTCTCGCCCGTCTCGACGGCGCCGGTGCGGTCGTCGCCGTCGAGGTGGATGTAGGGCGGCCGGTCCAGCGCGCCGAAGGAGTTGCCCAGGGCCTGGACGACGCCCTTGCGGCCGTCGCTGAGCTCGAAGAGGGCGCACAGGTCGAGGTCGGGCCCGGCGAGCGCGCCCATCGCCCGGCTCAGCTTCCCCGCCAGGCCCTTCTTCTGCTGCTGGCCCTGCGTCGTCCAGTTGAGGTTCACCCGCATGGTGCCGGAGGTGCCGCCCTGCTTGGTGAGCGAGACGGACGGCGTGTCCTTGGTGAGCGTCACCTTGGTCAGCCGTACCGGCTGCGCCGGGGCCGCGGGAGGTGCGGGCGGCGGCGCGGGGGACGGTGC
>NZ_JAAKZZ010000117.1 GCF_011045075.1 Streptomyces boncukensis | reverse complement strand
GGGCAGGAACAACCGTTTCCGCCGCCCGGACGGAACGGCCTCCGGTAAAGTGCGCGCGTCGGGTGCCGCCGGACGGCGTAAGACCGCCGGAGGCGAGGTGGCGACGGCCCGGGGCGACGAGGGCGACCAGCCACGGAACCTGGCCCGGTCCGTGACGGTCGAGTGAGGAGCCGGTCGCTGTGATCGTCGGAGTGGGTATCGACGTGGCCGAGATCGACCGCTTCGCCGCGTCCCTGGACCGTACGCCGGGCCTCGCGGAGCGGCTGTTCGTGGCGCGGGAACTGTGGCTGCCGAGCGGGGAGCGCAGGCGGGCGGCGTCGCTGGCCGCCCGGTTCGCGGCGAAGGAGGCGCTGGCCAAGGCGCTGGGCGCGCCGCCCGGACTGCGGTGGACGGACGCCGAGGTGCGCTCGGCGGACTCCGGCCGGCCGTATCTGGTGGTCAGCGGGACAGTGCTGGCCCGCGCCGAGGAGCTCGGCGTCCGCAGCTGGCATGTCTCCCTCTCCCACGACGCGGGCGTCGCCTCCGCGATGGTCGTGGCCGAGGCGTGAACCCCACTCCCGGACCGGGGCAGCCCCTGCCCCTGCTCTGCGGACTGCGGCGTCGCCGTGGTTGCTCGCGCCGTTCCCCGCGCCCCTGAAGCGCCCCTGCGGGGCGCCAGGGCGCGCCCCGCAGGGGCGCGGGGAACTGCGCGAGCAGCCTCCCCCAAGCTCTCGGCTTCGCTCGAGCAGGGGGGACCCCCATCCCGGCCGCGGACTGCGACGCACCGGCAGGGGCAGCCCCTGCCCAGCAAGATCCGCCGGACACGGCCTAGCACACTGGTGCCCATGAGATATGCGTACAGCGTGGAGACGGTGCGCCGGGCCGAGGCCGCCTTGATGGCACAGCTCCCCGAGGGAGCCCTGATGGCCCGCGCCGCCGCCGGACTGGCCGCCGCCTGCCGCGCCCTGCTGACCGGTACGTACGGCGCCCGCGTCCTCCTCCTCGTCGGCAGCGGCGACAACGGCGGCGACGCCCTCTACGCCGGAGCCCGCCTCGCCCGCCGCGGAGCCGGGGTCACCGCCGTCCTGCTGGCCCCCGAACGCACTCACGAGGGCGGCCTGCGCGCCCTGCGCGCGGCGGGCGGCCGGGCCGTGCCGGGCCCGGGGACGGTGGCCGAGGGCGCCGCGGAGCCCGCGTCGTACGGCGCGCTCGTACGGCGCGCCGACCTCGTCGTGGACGGCATCGTCGGGATCGGCGGCAAGGGCGGACTGCGCCCCGCCGCCGCCCGTCTGGCGGACCTGGTCCGGCAGGCGGGCACCCCCGTGGTCGCCGTCGACCTGCCGAGCGGCGTCGACGCGGACACCGGCGAGGTGCACGGCGCCGCCGTGCACGCGGCGGCGACGGTCACCTTCGGCACGTACAAGCCGGGACTGCTGGTCGACCCGGCGCGGGAGCGCGCGGGCGCCGTACGGCTCGTGGACATCGGGCTGGCCCCGAGCCTCCCCGAGCGCGCGGACCTGGAGGCGCTCCAGCACGCGGACGTCGCGGCGCTGCTGCCCCGGCCGGACGCGGAGAGCGACAAGTACCGGCGCGGGGTGGTCGGCGTCGCGGCCGGTTCGGACACCTATCCGGGCGCGGCGGTCCTCGCCGTCGCCGGGGCGCTGCGCGGCGGCGCGGGCGCCGTGCGCTACCTGGGCGCGGACGCCTCGCAGGACGCGCGGCGGCAGGTGATCCAGCGCTTCCCCGAGGCGCTGCTCTCCCAGGGCCCGGTGCGCAGGGCGGGCCGGGTGCAGGCGTGGGCCGTCGGCTCCGGCCTCGGCGACGGCGCCGCAGCGCGGGCCCTGGTCGCCGACGTGCTCTCGGCCGACGTCCCGGTCCTGGTCGACGCGGACGGGCTGCGGCTGATGTCCGAGCGGGACCTGCGGGGGCGTACGGCGCCCACCGTGCTGACCCCGCACGCGGGCGAGGCGGCGGCGCTGCTCGGCTGCGAGCGGGAGCGGGTGGAGGGCTCCCGGCTCGCGTCCGTACGGGAACTCGCCGAGCGCACCGGCGCCACGGTGCTGCTGAAGGGGTCCACGACGCTGGTCGCGGCGCCGGACGCGGAGCGGGCCCGGCCGGTACGGGCCAACGCCACCGGGACCGGCTGGCTGGCCACGGCGGGCAGCGGGGATGTGCTCGCGGGCGTCATCGGCTCGCTGCTCGCTGCGGGGCTGGCCGCCTTCGACGCGGCGTCGGTGGGCGCCTATCTGCACGGACTCGCGGGCCGCCGGGCCGCCCGGCCGGCGACGGCGCTGGGCGTCGCCGACGCGCTGCCGGACGCGTGGGGCGATGTGACGTCCGCGTAGCGGTGCCCGGTGCCGGGCGTGCCGGGTGCGGGGTATCAGGGCTCCGTGGTGAGGGACTTCTCCAGCCAGTGCTGCGCGTACGGCGAGTCGTTGTACCGCTCGATGTCCAGGTAGCCGCGCCGCGCGTACAGGGCGCGGGCCTCGACCAGGTCGGAGCGGGTGTCCAGGCGGATCGCGGCGGCCCCCAGGGCGCGGGCCGCGTCCTCGGCCGCCGCGACCAGCCGGGCGCCGAGCCCCTGGCGGCGGGCGTGCGGCGCCACCCAGACGCGCTTGAGCTCGGCTGCGCCCCCGGCCAGCAGCTTCGCGCCCGAGCAGCCGCCGATACGGGCCGGATCGCCCTCCGCGCGGGCGAGCAGGAAGACGCCCCGGGGCGGGGCGAGCTCGTCGTCCGGCTCCTCGGCGAGCGCGGTGTCGATCTCCTCGCCGGTCGCCGGGCGCCCGTAGTAGCGGCTCGCTATGTCGTCGACGTAGGCGCGCACCGTGGCCACGGCCTCGGCGCTCTCGATGTCCGCTGGGGTGATCTTCCAGTTCACACGGTCATTCTCCGCGGGCCCGCAACGGTATTTCGGGGGGATGTCAGTGGCCGCTGCCACACTCGCGGCATGACACGAGACGGGACGAGCGAGGTGAACGGGGCGGCGGGGCCCGGCCCTTCCGCGCCGCGGCACCTCGCCCAGCCGATGGCGGAGGACGCCCGCGAGCCGCTGCCGATGACCGGCGGCGAGCGCGAGCTGCTGACCGGGTATCTCGACTGGTATCGCGAGACGCTGCGGCTCAAGTGCGAGGGCCTGACGGCCGCGCAGCTCTCCGAGCGGTCCGTGCGGCCCTCCGGGATGAGTCTGCACGGGCTGCTGCGCCATCTCGCGGGCGTCGAGCGCTGGTGGTTCCGTATCCAGTTCGGCGGCCAGGACCTGCCGCTGCTGTTCTTCTCGGACGAGGACCCCGACCAGGATTTCGACTGGGAGCGGTCCGACCCGCACGCCGACCCGGCCGGGGCGCTGGAGACCTGGCAGCGGGAGTGCGCCCGCTCCCGCGAGCTGGTCGCGGCCACCGCCGACCTGGAGGCGACCGGCACCCATCTGGCCACCGGGCAGCCCGTCTCGCTGCGCCGGGTGCTGCTCCACCTCACCGCGGAGTACGCGCGGCACTGCGGGCACGCCGATCTGCTCCGCGAGCGGATCGACGGGGCCACGGGCCACTGAGGCGGCTGAGGCGGCTGAGGCGGCTGAGGCCACTGAGGCGGCTGAGGCGTCGGTCGGCGTCCCTTCCCGCGCCTCCTCCGGCACCTGCGACACTGAACCGGTGAACAGCGTCACCGTTTCAGCCACCCAGAGCACGGCTGCCCGCGCCCGCGCCGAGATCGACCTCGGCGCGGTGCGGGACAACGTCCGCGCGCTCCGCGCCCGTGCCCCGCGCGCCGAGCTGATGGCCGTCGTGAAGGCGGACGGCTACGGCCATGGCGCCGTGCCCTGCGCCCGCGCCGCGCGCGAGGCCGGCGCCGGCTGGATCGGCACGGCGACGCCCGAGGAGGCGTTCGCGCTGCGCGCCGCCGGGGACAGCGGGCGGCTCATGTGCTGGGTGTGGACGCCGGGCGGCCCCTGGCGCGAGGCCATCGAGGCGGATGTCGACGTCTCGGCCGGCGCGCTCTGGGCCCTCGACGAGATCGCGGCGGCGGCCCGCGCCGCCGGGCGCCCCGCGCGCGTCCACCTCAAGGCCGACACCGGCCTCGGGCGCGGCGGCTGCCAGCCCGCCGAGTGGCCCGAGCTGCTGGCGGCGGCCCGCGCCGCCGAGGCCGAGGGCGCGCTGAAGGTCACCGGCGTCTGGTCGCACTTCGCGTGCGCCGACGAGCCGGGCCACCCGTCCATCGCGGCGCAGCTCGCCGCGTTCCGGGAGGCGGTGGCCGCCGCCGAGCGCGCCGGGCTCGACCCGGAGGTGCGGCACCACGCGAACTCGCCCGCCACGCTGACCCTGCCGGAGTCCCACTTCGACCTCGTGCGCCCCGGGGTCTCCGTCTACGGCCTCTCGCCGTCCCCGGAGGTCGGCGTCGCCGCCGAGCTGGGGCTGCGGCCCGCGATGACGCTGACCGCTTCGCTCGCGCTGGTCAAGCGGGTGCCGGGGGGCCACGGGGTGAGTTACGGGCACACGTACCGCACGCCCGGCGCGACCACCCTCGGCCTGGTCCCGCTCGGCTACGGCGACGGCATCCCCCGGCACGCCTCCGGTGCCGGCCCGGTGCTGGTCGCGGGCAAGTGGCGGTCGGTGGCCGGGCGGATCGCCATGGACCAGTTCGTCGTCGACCTGGGCGGCGATCCGGCCGCTGCGGGGGACGAGGCGGTGCTCTTCGGCCCCGGCGACCGGGGCGAGCCCACCGCGGAGGACTGGGCGCGCGCCGCGGGCACCATCTCGTACGAGATCGTCACGCGCCTCGGCGCCCGGGTGCCGAGGGTCTATGTGAACGGGTGAGCGCTCGCAAGGGGCGCGGGGAGCCGCGCGCCCAGCCGGCGGAGACCCGCGGACTGCGACGCGCAGCAGGGGGTACCCCCTTCCCCGCAAGATCGGTTGCTCGCGACACTGGCCGGAGGGCCCCAACGGGACGGGACGGATCCATATGAGCGCTGGACTCCGCACAGCAGGCGTCGCGGGCGCCGCGCTGGGAGCCGTCGCGGCCGGCGTCGTGCTGGAGCGGCTGACCGCGGGCAAGGTCCGCCGCAAGGCGCGCCTCGCGCTGGACGCCGAGGGCCCGTACGGCACGCTGCGCGGCACCCCGGGCACGGTCCGGGCCGAGGACGGCACGGAGCTGTACTACGAGACGGAGGAGGCCGCGGAGCCGGAAGCGGGCGCCGCGCAGGAGCCCCCGCTCACCGTCGTGTTCACCCACGGCTACTGCCTCGGCCAGGACAGCTGGCACTTCCAGCGCGCGGCGCTCCGGGAGGACGGCCGGGTGCGCGCGGTCTACTGGGACCAGCGCAGCCACGGCCGTTCCGCGCGCGGCCCGGTGGGCGAGGAGGTCGCCATCGACCTGCTGGGCCGCGATCTGAAGGCCGTGCTCGACGCCGCCGTGCCCGAGGGGCCGGTGGTGCTGGTGGGGCACTCGATGGGCGGTATGACGCTGATGGCGCTCGCCGAGCAGTACCCCGGGTATGTGGCGGAGCGGGTCGTCGGCGTCGCACTGCTGGACACCAGTGCGGGCGGGCTCGGCGAGGTGACGTACGGGCTGCCGGCCCCCGGCGTGCGGGCCGTGCGGCGCGCGGTGCCCGGGGTGCTGCGCGCGCTGGGCAAGCAGCCGGAGCTGGTGGAGCGGGGGCGACGGGCCACCGCGGACCTGTTCGCCGGGCTGGTGCGGCGCTGCTCGTTCGGCGCACCCGGCGAGGTGGACGCGGGGGTGGCGCGGTTCGCCGAGCGGCTGATCGAGTCGGTGCCGGTGGACGTGGTCGCGGAGTTCTACCCGGCGTTCACGGAGCACGAGAGGACGGCGGCGCTGGCGGCCTTCGACGGGATCCCGGCGCTGGTGCTCGCGGGGGACCGGGATCTGCTGACGCCCCCCGGGCACAGCGAGCGGATCGCGGAGGCGCTGCCGGCGGCCGAGCTGGTGCTGCTGCCGGAGACGGGCCACCTGTCCATGCTGGAGCGCCCCGGCGAGGTGAGCCGGAGCATCGCCGAGCTGCTGGCGCGTACCATCCGGACCCAGGGCCGCGTCGCCCGGGGAACGCCTCCGGGGCCGCCGGCCGGATAGCGTTCCCGGACCCGTTCGCGAGGTACGAGCAGTGCAGGTACCGCACCACCAGGTCACCGTGACCATCCCGGCGCCCGACCGTATGCGAGAGCTGGGCGAGCGGCTCGCGAAGCTGCTGCGCCCCGGCGACCTCGTCCTGCTTACGGGTGAACTCGGCGCCGGGAAGACGACGCTGGCGCGCGGCCTCGGCGCGGGCCTGGGGGTGCGCGGGGAGGTGACGTCGCCGACGTTCGTGATCGCCCGCGTCCATCCGCCGCTGGGCGACGGCCCGCCGCTGGTCCATGTCGACGCCTACCGGCTGAGCGGCGGCCTGGAGGAGATGGAGGACCTGGACCTGGACGTCTCGCTGCCGGAGAGCGTGGTCGTCGTGGAGTGGGGCGAGGGCCGGGTCGAGGAGCTGGCGGAGGACCGCCTGCATGTGGTGATCGAGCGCGGACACGGCGCGGAGGGCGCGGAGGACGACGTACGGCGGGTCACGCTCGCCGGGGTCGGCGCCCGCTGGTCCGGAGAGGACCTCGCGGCGCTCGGCTAGGCCGTATCGGAGCCCCCGGTTCTCGACAGCGTGTCGGCAAGATGTTGCGCGCACCGCGCACGCCGTGGTCCTATGGAGGTACGAGCGAAGTTAGGTGTGCCTAAGTAGGGTCGCGCCGGGGCCTCCGGGAGGTGCCATGCAGGAGCGTGAGCGGGAGCAGCAGGGGGCCCTTCCGTCCTCGTCACCGCTTTCCATGAGCGAGCTGCTGGCGTCCTGCGCGTCCGCGGCGGCCGTCTCCCGCCCCCCGGGGGAGGAGGCGCAGCCCGGCGAGGCCGGTCCACCATGGCGCCCCGAAAGGGGCGCGGGGAACTGCGCGACCAGCCACAACGCGCCCGCAGACTGCGAAGCACAGGCAGGGGCAGCCCCTGCTCAGCGCGGTCGGCCGTGAGGGAACCGCTCAGCGGACCACGACCACGTTCGTACCGATCGTGGCGAACTTCCACATCGCCGAGCCGTCCTTCCGCTTCTCGCGGACGCCGCCCGTCTTGCGCCCCGGATCGGCGTTCGGATCCGGCATCGAGCCGTCGACCGCCGCGCTGAAGCCGATGGTCGTGCCCGCGACGCTGGTGAAGCGGACCACGTGCTCGATCGGCACCCCGTCGGAGCCGATGACGCGCGCGGTGCGCGAACTGACCTGGTAGGTGCCCGGCGACGGGCTGACCGAGCTCGGCACGACCCGGAACGTGCGCTGCACCGTACCGCTCCTGCCGACGAGCCAGACGCGGCGCCGCTCCAGCGCGTAGACCACGCGCGGACCGCTGCCGGAGCGGGCGGGCAGCGCCTTGTTGTCCTTGCGCTTCTGCGCGGAGGAGTCCTTGGAGGGGGAGGCGGACTCCGAGGCGCTCGCCCGCGGCTTTCCGGCGCGGTCCTGGGCCGCCGACGCCTGGAAGGCGAAGAAGGCGATCACGGCGAGCGCTGCCGCGGTGAGACCGGTGACGAACACCCCCGTGCTGTTACCGCTGCCCCGTGCCACCGTGCGCCGCCACCTCTCGTGTGCCTGGGCCAACCGGTCCGCCGCCGCCGGCCGGTACGCGTTCCGACGGTAGCAGCAGCGCGGCCCGCTGGTGGGACTTGTCGCATTGGCCGGGCGGGTGTTCGCCCCGGCGCGGACGGGCCATGTGCCGCGGCGCCGTAGGGTGGTGGGGTGCTGATGCTCGCTCTGGACACCGCCACGCCGGCCGTCACGGTCGCGCTCTACGACGCCGGGGGCGACCGGATTCTCGCCTCCGCCGACCACGTCGACGCCCGCCGCCACGGCGAGCTGCTGCTGCCCTCCATCGACCGGGTGCTGGGCGAGGCGGGGCGCGCGCTGGCGGAGGTCACGGATCTGGTGGTCGGCGTCGGCCCCGGGCCGTACACCGGGCTGCGGGTCGGGCTGGCGACGGCGGAGGCGTTCCGCGCCGCGCTCGGCACCCCGGTGCACGGCCTGTGCACGCTGGACGGGCTGGCGTACGCGGCGGGCCGCGCGGGCCTCGGCGCCGACGAGGGGCCCTTCGTCGTCGCCACGGACGCGCGCCGCAGAGAGGTGTACTGGGCGCGGTACGCGGACCCCGTCACCCGGCTCGGCGAGCCCGCCGTGGCCCGCGCGGCGGAGCTCGGCCCCGAGGTGCTGGCGCTGCCCGCCGTCGGCGGCGGCGCTGTGCTGTACGAGGGGACGTTCACGGACGTCCGCGCGGAGCTGCCCGTCGACCAGTCCGCTGAGTCGCTGGCCCGACTCGCGGCGGAGCGGCTGGGGCGCGGCGAGGAGCTGCTGCCGCCCCGCCCGCTGTATCTGCGCCGCCCGGACGCCCAGGTCCCGGCCAACTACAAGGTGGTCACCCCGAAATGAGCGGCGCAGGACCGCCTGGCGCCGACGGCCGGCGCGACGGCGTCACGCTGCGCGAGATGCGCTGGTGGGACATCGCACCGGTGCTGGCCCTGGAGGGCGAGCTGTTCCCGGAGGACGCCTGGTCCGAGGGGATGTTCTGGTCGGAGCTGGCGCATGCGCGGGGGCCGTACGCCACCCGGCGCTATCTCGTCGCCGCGCGCCCCGAGGGCACGCTCGTCGGCTACGGCGGACTCGCGGCGGCCGGGGGCCTGGGGGACATCCAGACCATCGGCGTACTGCCCGGCCACCGGGGCACCGGGCTGGGCGCCCGGCTGCTGCGCGCGCTGCTGCGCGCGGCGGCGGAGTTCGAGTGCGCCGAGGTGCTGCTGGAGGTGCGGGTGGACAACGCGCCGGCGCAGCGGCTGTACGAGCGCTTCGGCTTCGCCCCCATCGGCGTCCGCCGCGGCTACTACCAGCCCGGCAACGTCGACGCGCTCGTGATGCGGCTCGCCGACCCGGCGGCGGCAGCGTACGGCGCGGACCCGGCAGCGGACCCCGCCGTGGACGCGGGCACGGGCACGGACGCGGGCACCGCACAGAGCACGGACACGACACAGAGCACACGGAGCACACGGAGCGCGGAGCACCATGGCTGACGAACCCCTCGTCCTCGGCATCGAGACCTCCTGCGACGAGACCGGCGTCGGTATCGTCCGCGGCACCACGCTGCTGGCCGACGCGGTGGCCTCCAGCGTGGACACCCACGCCCGGTTCGGCGGCGTCGTCCCCGAGATCGCCAGCCGGGCCCATCTGGAGGCGATGGTCCCGACCATCGACCGGGCCCTCGCGCAGGCCGGGGTCGCCGCCACCGACCTGGACGCCGTCGCCGTCACCTCGGGCCCGGGGCTCGCGGGCGCGCTGCTGGTGGGCGTCTCGGCCGCGAAGGCGTACGCGTACGCGCTGGGCAAGCCGCTCTACGGGGTCAACCACCTGGCCTCGCACATCTGCGTGGACCAGCTGGAGCACGGCCCGCTGCCCGAGCCGACGATGGCGCTGCTGGTCAGCGGCGGCCACTCGTCGCTGCTCCTGGCCCCCGACATCACCGCGGACGTCCGCCCGCTGGGCTCGACGATCGACGACGCGGCGGGCGAGGCGTTCGACAAGGTGGCCCGGGTGCTGAACCTCGGCTTCCCCGGCGGCCCCGTGATCGACAAGTGGGCCCGGGAGGGCGACCCCGGGGCCATCGCTTTCCCGCGCGGCCTCACCGGACCGCGGGACGCGGCGTACGACTTCTCCTTCTCCGGCCTCAAGACCGCCGTCGCCCGCTGGATCGAGGCCAGGCGGAACGCGGGCGAGGAGGTGCCGGTCGCCGACGTCTCCGCGTCCTTCCAGGAGGCCGTGACGGATGTGCTGACCCGCAAGGCGATCCGGGCCTGCACGGACGAGGGCGCCGACCATCTGATGATCGGCGGGGGCGTCGCGGCGAACTCGCGGCTGCGCGCCATGGCGGAGGAGCGGTGCGCCGCCGCGGGCATCACGCTGCGCGTCCCGCGCCCCAAGCTGTGCACCGACAACGGGGCGATGGTCGCCGCCCTCGGCGCCGAGATGGTCGCGCGCGGCCGGGGCACCTCGTCCTGGGACCTGTCCGCGGACTCCTCGCTGCCGGTGACCGAGCCGCACGTCCCGGCGCACGGCCACCTCCACGACGGCCATCACCACGACGGCCACCACGACCATGTGCACGAGTTGAGCAGGAAGAACCTCTACGCCCCATGAGCGACACGAACAGGCTGGCCCTGATGTGGGAGGCCAAGGCGGCCCCCGGACGCGGCCCCGAACTGCTGGAGTGGGCCCGCGCCCGGCACCTCGGCCCCGCCCCCGCCCGCCGGGACACCCTCACGGCCGAGGGCGGCCGGGTGCTGGTCATCACCTGGTGGGACGCCGGGACCGGCGCGGACGCGCCCGAGATCCCGGATCCGCCGGACGAGTTGCTGGCCCGCCCGGTGCACCGCTGGCGCTTCCACGAGGCGTAGTCCGTCCCAGAGCGATCGCGCCCCGGAGGCGCTCACGGACACCTGCGAGGGGCGCACGGTCCCGTATGTCGAGGTGCCGGCCGGCCAGAGCTTCTGGGCCGCCACCGGCTACGGCTCGCGGGGAGAGGAGGCGCTGTCCGCCCGTTTGACCTCCTCCAGGGTGGGGGTTGTGCGCGCTGCCGGGCTGCTGCCTGGTCTCACGTGCGCTCCGCAGGCGTTCACTCGCGCCGTTACCGGTGGTGCTGTCGCCGAGAGGATACGGCGTCCTCGCGCCAGTCCACGCACGTTCGGGGTCTCCGCGAAGACGGCTCGGCTCTCGCCCGTCAGCTTGTGGGACCACTGGTGGTGGAAGTTCCGGCGCGCACCGGCCACGGCGGCGTGTGCACGGGCCGACCATAATTCGGGCCTTGGGCCATGCGGTGCTTCGGGTTCCCGAGCCGCTTGTCCGCCGGGTGAGGTCCGCGGTGTCAGGGCGCCGTCCCGGGCACCGGGCTCCCCAGCAGCATGGCCGGCGCGCCCGCGACGCGGGTGAGGAAGACGGTGCAGGCCCCCCGGTCCCGCTTCGGGTTCAGCTTCAGCTTGCCGCGCAGCTCCTCGGGCTCGACGGCCGAGCCCCGCTTCTTCACGGTGACCACGCCGACGCCGCGCTCGCGCAGCAGGGCGCGCAGCCGCTTGACGTTGAACGGCAGCACATCGCTGATCTCGTACGCGGTCGCATACGGCGTCGGGTGCGGCTCGTCCGCTGTGACGTAGGCGATGGTCGGGTCCAGCAGCCGCCCGCCGACGTCCTCGGCCACCTCGGCCACCAGATGGGCGCGGATCACCGCGCCGTCCGGCTCGTAGAGGTACCGGCCCACGGCGCCGGGGGCGGGGTCGGGCAGCCCGCGCCCGAGCAGGGTGTGCCCGCCGGGCAGCAGCGTGGCCCGTACCGTCCCGGCCTCCCCCGGCACGCCGAACCACAGCACCGCCTCCTTGACGTCGCCCTCGTCCGACACCCACTCGGCACCGGCCTGCGGGGGCACCGCCTCGTGCGGGATGCCCGGCGCCACCTTCAGCGCGGCGCACGGTACGGCGCGGGCCGCGGCGACGGCCCGGCTGAGCGGCGGCGAGTACGCCTCGGGATCGAACAGGCGGCCCCGCTTGCCGCGCCGCGCCGGGTCCACGAAGACGGCGTCGTACCCGGCGGTGTCCACCTCGGCGACCTCCGCGCACCGGACCTCGACGAGGTCGCCGACGCCGAGCGCCTCGGCGTTCGCCCGCGCGACCGCGCAGGCCAGCGGGGAGCGGTCGACGGCCAGCACCCGGATCCCGGCGCGCGCCAGCGCGACAGCGTCCCCGCCGACGCCGCAGCACAGGTCGGCGACGCCGGACACGCCGAGCGCCGCGAACCGCGCTGCGCGGTGCGCGGCGACCCGGGCGCGGGTCGCCTGCTCGACGCCGTCGGGTGTGAAGTACATCCGCGCCGCGTCCTCGGCGCCGAACTTGGCGGCGGCGCGCCGCCGCAGGCGGGCCTGGGTGAGGGCCGCCGAGACGAGGTCCGGCGCGTGGTCGCGCCGCAGCCGGGTGGCCAGGGCCAGCTCGTCCCCGGCCCGGTACCCCTCCAGGGTGCGCAGCAACTGCCGGCCCTCGTCGTCGAGCAGCTGTCCGAACGTGTCAAGGTCCACTCGGCCAGCCTGGCACTCCGCTTGACCGAGTGCTAACCCGGGCATAACCTCAACCTTGGCACTCTCCCCGTGGGAGTGCCAGAAATACGCGACGGGCAGATCCGGCACCCGCGACGACGGATCTACCAGGTCGCCACCCCAGACATAAGACCCCGTGATGAGATCTCCGAAGGGGGAGGTCGGATCGTGACGACCGCCAGTTCCAAGGTTGCCATCAAGCCGCTTGAGGACCGCATTGTGGTCCAGCCGCTCGACGCCGAAGAGACCACGGCCTCGGGCCTGGTCATTCCTGACACCGCCAAGGAGAAGCCCCAGGAGGGCACCGTCCTGGCCGTGGGCCCGGGCCGCTTCGAGGACGGCAACCGCCTGCCGCTCGACGTCCAGGTCGGCGATGTCGTGCTCTACAGCAAGTACGGCGGCACCGAGGTGAAGTACAACGGCGACGAGTACCTCGTCCTCTCGGCCCGCGACGTTCTCGCGATCGTCGAGAAGTAAGCCACCGAAGTCTGCCTGTGACCCGCGCCCCGGTGCCCGTCAGCTCGCTCCCTCCGACGAGGGGCGCGGCCGGGACCGGGGCGCGGCTCATGTGAGACGTGTGAGACGTGTGAGAGGACAGAACCACTCCCATGGCCAAGATCCTGAAGTTTGACGAGGACGCCCGTCGCGCCCTCGAACGCGGCGTCAACAACCTGGCCGACACCGTGAAGGTGACCATCGGCCCCAAGGGCCGCAACGTCGTCATCGACAAGAAGTTCGGCGCGCCGACCATCACCAACGACGGCGTCACCATCGCCCGCGAGGTCGAGGTCGAGGACGCGTACGAGAACCTCGGCGCCCAGCTCGTCAAGGAGGTGGCGACCAAGACCAACGACATCGCGGGCGACGGCACCACCACCGCCACCGTGCTGGCCCAGGCGATGGTCCGCGAGGGCCTGCGCAACGTCGCGGCCGGCGCCTCCCCGGCCGCCCTCAAGAAGGGCATCGACGCCGCCGTCCAGGCCGTCTCCGAGGACCTGATCGGCACGGCGCGGCCGATCGACTCCAAGGAGGACATCGCCTCCGTCGCCGCGCTGTCCGCCCAGGACAAGCAGGTCGGCGAGCTGATCGCGGAGGCCATGGACAAGGTCGGCAAGGACGGTGTGATCACCGTCGAGGAGTCCCAGACCTTCGGTCTGGAGCTGGACTTCACCGAGGGCATGGCCTTCGACAAGGGCTACCTCTCGCCCTACTTCGTCACCGACCAGGAGCGGATGGAGGCCGTCCTCGACGACCCGTACATCCTGATCCACCAGGGCAAGATCGGCGCCATCCAGGACCTGCTGCCGCTGCTGGAGAAGATCATGCAGGCCGGCGGCTCCAAGCCGCTGCTGATCATCGCCGAGGACGTGGAGGGCGAGGCGCTGTCCACCCTCGTCGTCAACAAGATCCGCGGCACCTTCAACGCCGTCGCAGTCAAGGCCCCCGGCTTCGGCGACCGCCGCAAGGCGATGCTCGGCGACATGGCGACGCTCACCGGCGCCACCGTGATCGCCGAGGAGGTCGGCCTCAAGCTCGACCAGGCCGGTCTGGACGTGCTGGGCACGGCCCGCCGCGTCACCGTCACCAAGGACGACACCACCCTCGTCGACGGCGCGGGCAGCTCCGAGGACGTGCAGGGCCGGATCGCCCAGATCAAGGGCGAGATCGAGACCACGGACTCCGACTGGGACCGCGAGAAGCTCCAGGAGCGCCTGGCGAAGCTCGCGGGCGGCGTGTGCGTCATCCGCGTCGGCGCGGCCACCGAGGTCGAGCTGAAGGAGAAGAAGCACCGCCTGGAGGACGCGATCTCCGCGACCCGCGCGGCCGTCGAGGAGGGCATCGTCTCCGGCGGCGGCTCCGCGCTGGTGCACGCGGTCAAGGTGCTGGAGGGCGGCCTCGGCAAGGAGGGCGACGAGGCCACCGGTGTCGCCGTCGTCCGCCGCGCCGCCGTCGAGCCGCTGCGCTGGATCGCCGAGAACGCGGGCCTGGAGGGCTACGTCATCACCTCCAAGGTCGCCGAGCAGGACAAGGGCCAGGGCTTCAACGCCGCCACCGGCGAGTACGGCGACCTGATCAAGCAGGGCGTCATCGACCCGGTGAAGGTCACCCGCTCCGCGCTGGAGAACGCCGCGTCCATCGCCTCCCTGCTGCTGACGACCGAGACGCTGGTCGTCGAGAAGAAGGAAGAGGAAGAGGAGGCCGCCGCCGGTCACGGCCACGGCCACGCGCACTGACGCGAACCCTTGTGGGGCGCCCGCCCCGCGCCCCACAAGGGGCGCGGGGCGGTGTCACCTGCGGCTCCGCCGCGATGAGGGTCGATGGGGGTCCACCTGTTCGAGCGAAGCCGAGAACGGGGGGCTCACTTCGGCCCGAACCGCCGCCCCGTCGTCGACGACACCCGCGACAGCATGCCGCGGGGCACCAGCTTCGCCGCCCCCATCAGCGCCTTGTAGCGGGGGTCGGGCAGGGACAGCGACTTCCCGCGCGCCAGATCCCGCAGCCCCGCGTCCACCACGCGGTCGGCGTCCAGCCACATCCACCCCGGCACACCGCCGGTGTCCATACCGGCCCGCTGGTGGAACTCCGTCCGGACGAACCCGGGGCACAGCACCATCAGCCGCACCCCGGTACCGCCCATGTCCCGCGCCACGCCCTGGGTGAACTGCACGACCCACGCCTTGGACGCGCCATACGTCCCGCGCGGCACGAAGGCGGCCACCGAGGCGACGTTCACCACGCCGCCGCGCCGCCGCTCCCGCATCACCGGCACGGCCGCCGTCGTCAGCCGCAGCACCGCCTCGCAGTGCACCCTCAGCATGGTGAGCTCGTCCGCCAGCGGCACCTCCAGATAGCGGCCCTGCAGGCCGAACCCGGCGTTGTTGACCAGCAGGTCGACGGGGCGCGCACGGTCGCCGAGCCGCTCCTCGACGGCCGCGATGCCCTCCTCGCGGGACAGGTCGGCGGTCAGCACCGACGCCTCGACGCCGTGCCGGTCGTGCAGCTCGGTGGCGTGCTCCCGGAGCCGTTCCGCGCTCCGCGCGACCAGCACCACGTCGTGGCCGTCGTGCGCGAGCCTGCGGGCGAAGGCCGCGCCGATACCGGCCGTCGCTCCCGTAATCAGTGCTGTCGTCATACGGCACACGGTAACCAGCCGGTGGCGGACGGACATCGCCCCGTCCGGGCGCGGGCGATCCCCGGCAAGTTCAACCGGCAAGCGACCTAGCCCGCGTACTTACGGGCCTTCGCCCGCTCCTCCTCGCCCAGCGCGTCCCCGGCGTCGAGCACCCGGGGCAGCAGCTCCCGCTCCGTCGTCAGCGCGCGGAACAGCAGCGCGACGGTCACCTCGTGCGCGGGCCGGTGCTCCACCGTGACCGCGTCCCCCGCGCACACCTCACCGGGCTCGACGACCCGCAGATACGCGCCCGGCAGCGCCCGCTGTGTGAACCGCCGGACCCAGCCGCGCTCCTCCAGCCAGCCGGCGAACGTCCGGCACGGGATGCGCGCCCCGCAGACCTCCAGCAGCGGGCCGGTGTCCGCGGCCCCGATCCGCCACCGTTCACCGATCAGCGCGGCGTTCACATCCCCTCCCCCGGTGGTGAGGTTCTCGCCGAAGACGCCGTTGCGCAGCGGGCGGCCGTCCAGCTCGCCCTCCCAGACGTCCAGGTCCTCGCGCGCGTACGCGTAGACCGCCTGGTCGTTGCCGCCGTGGTGCCGCAGGTCGGCGATGGTGTCCCCGGCCACGCCGCTGCCGCCGGTGCCCTTGGGGCCGGGCGCGGCCACGGCCACCGGCCCCTCGGCGGGCCGCTTGTCGATGCCGGTGAGCTGTCCCTCCGCGTCGCTGAACTCCGTGCGGTGGGGTTTCCCGAGATTCACTGAGATCACATGCATGCTCCGAGGCTATGGGGACAGCCCCAAAGCGACGAGCGAGTATTTTCCGGTGTCCCCAAGTCGCCCTTATGCTCGACCCATGATCGAGGCCCGTCATCTCCGTGTGCTGCGCGCGGTCGCCGCCACCGGCTCCTTCTCGGCCGCGGCCCGCGAGCTGGGCTGCACCCAGCCCGCCGTCAGCCAGCAGATGAAAGCGCTCGAACAGTCGGCGGGCACGCCGCTGCTCCTGCGCGCGGGCCGCGAGACGCGGCTGACCGAGGCGGGCGAGGCCCTGGTGCGGCACGCGGCGGGGATCCTGGCCGGGCTGACCGCCGCCGAGGAGGAGGTGGCGGCGCTGGCCGGGCTGCGCGCCGGGCGGGTCCGGCTGGTGTCGTTCCCCAGCGGCAGCTCCACCCTGGTGCCGACCGCCGTCGCCGCCATGCGCCGCGACCACCCCGGCACCCGGGTCTCGCTGGTGGAGGCCGAGCCGCCGCGCTCCGTCGAGATGCTCCGCGCGGGTGACTGCGAGATCGCCCTCGCCTTCCGCTACACCCCCTCGCCCGAGTGGGACGACCTGGTGGTGCGTCCGCTGCTCACCGACCGGCTGATGGCGCTGGTCCCCGAGGACCACCCGTTCGCGGACGCGGCCGAGCTGGGCATCGCCACGCTCGCGGAGGAGCCGTGGATCGCGGGCTGCCCGCGCTGCCGCCGGCATCTGGTGGACGTCTGCGAGGCGGCCGGCTTCACCCCGCAGATCGACTTCGCCACGGACGACTACCCGGCGGTGGTCGGGCTGGTCGGCGCCGGGCTGGGGGTGGCGGTGCTGCCGGAGCTGGCCGTGGAGTCGGTGCGCCGGAAGGGGGCGCGCGCTGTGCGGCTGGTGCCGGCGGTGCAGCGGGAGGTCGTCGCGCTCACCCTGCCCGACCTGGAGCGGGTGCCGGCGGTCGGCGCGATGCTGACCCGGCTGGAGGCGGCGCCGGGGAGCTG
>NZ_JAAKZZ010000116.1 GCF_011045075.1 Streptomyces boncukensis | reverse complement strand
GGCACGTGCTCTCGCCGCACCGGCCGAAAGCCCGAGTACGCCCAGTACGAGGGCTTTCACCCGGCACGCCGAGAGCACGCACCGGACGCCCCATGCGCCGCACGGGGCTTTCGAAACACCCCCTAGCCGCCGGCTGCGAGCCGCCGCTTGTCGGGCTTTCCCGCGGGGGTGAGCGGCGCCTCCTCGATCAGGGTGAGGCGCGTCGGCGCGCACGCCTCGCCGAGGTCCGCCGCGACCAGCGCGCGCAGCTCGCCGAGGTGCGGGGTGCGGTCGGCGGCGGGCACGACGAAGGCGTGCACGGTCTCGCCGGTGCTGTCGTCGGGTACGGCGACCGCGTACGCCTCCGCCACGGAGGGGTGCGTCGCGAGCAGCCGCTCGACGGGACCGGTGTAGTACAGGTTCGCGTTGACGATGACGACGTCGCGGGCCCGGCCCGTGAGCCACAGCCGGCCCTCGGTGTCGAGTCGGCCGAGGTCGCGGGTGCGCACCCAGCCGTCGGCGAACACCTCGTCGGTGAGCTCGGGTTCCCGCCAGTAGCCGGAGCTCTGCGCGGGGGTCCGGACGAAGAGCTCGCCGTCGGTGCCGGGCGGGACGGGGCCGCCGGAGGGACCCCGGACCTCCAGGTCGAAGGGCGGCACGCCCAGCGAGCCGGGCTCGTCCCGCGGGGTGGCCATGGAGATCATTCCGGTCTCGGTCTGGCCGTAGCCGTGGAAGACGACCGGCCCGAGCACGGCGGCGGCCTCCCGCGCCCGGGCCGGCTCCAGCGGGGAACCGGACACCATCAGGGCCCGCAGGCCGCCGAGGTCGGCGGGCGATGTGCGCTGGCTCGCCACGAGTTTCGCCAGCCGGGCCACGGTGATGACGCTCGCGGTCGCCCGGTGCCGCACCAGGGCCTCGGGGAAGGCCGGCGGGTCGGCCGTGACGAGGACGCCGCCCGCGGCGAGCGTGAGCAGCCCGTACTCCAGCATCACCTGGCTGGCCAGGGTGCCGAAGACCAGGAACCGGTCCAGGCGCGCGGCGAGTTCGCGGATGGCGGGCGGCCAGGCGTCCGGCCGCAGCGTCCAGGCCGCGGTCATCGCCGCGTAGGTCTGGGCGCACGCCTTGGGGAGCCCGGTGCTGCCGCTGGTGTGGATGAGCCGGGCGACGTCCTCCGGCCGAGCCGAGACCCGCGGCCGGACGCCGTCGTCCGCGGCCGACAGCAGGTCGTCGAGCGCGAGGACGGAGCCGGAGGGCCGGAGGTCCGGGCCGTCGCCCCGGTCGGCGACCGTGTGGGCGACGTCCGCGAGCAGATGCTCCCGCTGACGCCCGGTCAGGCCCGGCCGCACCCCGACGACGCGGGCGCCGACGACATGGGCGGCGACGATGGCGGCGAACGCCCCGGGGCTGACGCCCAGCAGCATCGCCACGCCGTCGCCGGGCCCGACGCCGTGCTGCCGCAGACCGTTCGCCGCACGCCGGACCGCCGCGAGGAGTTCCGCTCCGGACACCGCCTGTTCGGCGTGCTCGAACACCGGGCGGTCGCCCGCCGCTTCGAGCAGGTCCAGTACGTCGCCGGGGAACTGCTCAGCCACGGCGGGCCGGCGCCCGGCCGGTCCGGCCCCGGTGATCAGGTCGTCGCGCACCATGGGCCGGACGCTAGCCGCGCCACATCAGAGGACTCTGAGATTGCGCCCGCCGCGCCCGTGACCGGCAGATCCTGCCGGGTCGGGGCTGCCCGTGCTGCTCGCTGCGGGCTGCGGCGCCGTTGTGGTTGCTCGCGCAGTTCCCCGCGCCCCTTCGGGGCACGCCCCGGTCACGCCTCCCGGTCCGGCGGCGCCGCTGCACGCAGCTCGGCGATGCAGTCGGCGACGGCCCGCTGGAGCGTCTCCAACTGCTCCAGGAGCTCCTCCTCGTACACGTCGGCCGCGTCATCCAGAGTCAGCTCCTCGAACGCCTTGGCGGCCTTGCGCACCTTGCCCTGGAACCGCGTCCTCCGCTCGTGCGCGCGCAGCTGCGGGTCGTCTTCGACGGCCTCGGCGACCAGCGAGCGCACCGCCTTGTGGGCATCGGCGGCGTAGCCGGCCTCGTCCTCCTCGTCCAGCCCCTCGATGAGGGCGAGGTGCTGCTTCGCCTCGGCCACGACGTGCTCCGGCGCGGGCACCCGCTCGCCGCTGGGGGTGGTCATCTCACCGTTGTCGACGAGGTCCCGCACCGACTCCACCGTGGTCGCCACCCGCGCCTCGGCCGCCACCGCCTTGGACAGCTCCCCGGTGCGGGCGATGTCCTTGGCCAGGTCCCGGCCCAGCTCCGGGTCGTCCTCCAGCCGGTCCAGCAGCGCGTGCCGGGCCGCCTGCGCGGTGCCGGGGTCGGCGAGGATCGCCGCGCGCAGCGCCGTCGGGTTCTCCGCCACCTCCAGCGCCTTGGTGGGGCGGATGCCCTCCGCCTCGGCCGTCGCGGAGATCGCCTGGCCGCGCGGGGAGTCCCCGCTGGAGCGGGAGGTGTAGTAGCCCAGCCATACGTCAGCGTCCGGCAGTTCGACGTCCACGCCGGGTGCCAGCGCCTCGAACACCGGGACCACCCCGTCGTCCGCCGCCCGGTCCCACGCCCGCCAGAACCGCATCACGCGCTCCGCCGAGCAGCCCGCGAGGCGGGCGAACTCCTTCGCCGACACCTTGGGCTCCGCCCCGTCCGCCTGCTGCGCGGGCACCCCGCCGGGCCGGACGCTCCGCGCCACCTTCAGCGCGAACGTCCACCCCCCGGTCCGGGCGAAGGCGCCGAACTCCCGCGCGTCCCGCCGCACGGCGTCCTCCGCCTGCTGGCCGTCCTCGGGGCCCTCCGCCGGTGCGGCGGGAGCCGGGAGCGCGGGAGCCGTAGCGTCCTGCGGCGCGAGGGGCTCCGTCCACACGTGCGCCTCCGCCGCCGGGTCGCTGCTGGTGGCAGGGGCGGCGGGTTCGCCGGGGACGAGGGCGGTGTCCGGGCTGGTGGTCATATGAACTCCGTCGGGTACGTCATGTGTGACCCCCCGATTGTCCGCCACCCGGCGCCCGCGCCGCGCGCCGGGCCGGGCGCCGGGTCCAACCGATCGAAACCCTTTGCGCGGGCGGGGCGGGGCGGCTACGGTCGCGTCGGCGCGAGAGACGCGTGATCACGGGGTGGGGAGGTTGATGAATATGGCCGCCGTCGGCCGCCGTCAGCATGTCCTCATCCGGCCCGTGCGCCAGCGCGGTCCGGTCCACCCCCTGACCCGGAGTGATACGTGTCTCCTTCCTCCTCACCAGACCATGCGCCGCTGACCACCGACCGCCTCCTCCTCCGTTCCTGGACCGCCGCCGAGGCCGCCGCGGTCCTCGGCAGCACCAGGTCGGCGCGGTGGGCCGACGACTTCCCCGCCGAGGGCGACCGCGTCGTCGCCGGCCTCTTCGCACAGCACCCCGCCTGGCTCGGCGCGCACGGCCACCGTCTGATCATCGAACGGGACAGCGGCCTGGTGGTGGGCTCCATCGGCCTCTTCTGGCCGCCCGCCGAGGGAAGCGTCGAGATCGGATACGGCGTGGTCGCCTCCCGCCGCGGCCGGGGCTACGCCACCGAGGCCGCCCGGACCCTGGCGGACTTCGCCCTCGCCGTGCCCGGGGTGCGCGCCGTGGTCGCGGGCGCGGAGCTGTCGAACCCGGCCTCCGTACGGGTACTGGAGAAGGCGGGCTTCCGGCACGCGAGCACCGAGGCGGACGTGGCCCGCTACGTGCTCACCGGGCCGGATCGCCGCGCGGGCTGAACCGGCGGGGGCCGGCGGCGCTCCGCCGGCCCCCGCGCCGCGCGTCAGCAGGTCGGACGGTACGGCCGGCCCGGGAGGAACCGGGACCACTCGGCCCGGGTGAGGTCGTGGCCGAGGCCGCGGCACAGGCGCTCGGCCGTGCGCCCGGGATCGGTGCTCCACAGCACCGCCGTGTGGTCGTCCCCGGCGGTCACCAGGGTGCGCCCGTCCGGGACGAAGGCGACCGAGGTGACCATCTGGGTGTGGCCGGTGAGGTCGGCCAGGATCTCGCGGGTCCCGGTGTCCCACAGCACCACCGTGTCGTTGGCGCTCGCGGTGGCGAGGGTGTTTCCGTCCGGGCTGAAGGCGACGGCCTGCGCGGGGCCGGTGCGGCCGGAGAGCGTGCCGCGCCGCCGGTGCGTGGCCACGTCCCACAGCATCACCGTCTGGTCGAGGCTGGAGGTCGCCAGGGTGCGGCCGTCCGGGCTGAACGCCAGGTCGGTCACGGCTTCCTTGTGCCCGGTGAACGTGGCGACCCGGGTGCGGGCCGCCACCTTCCACAGCGCCGCCGTCCCGTCGGGCTGCGTGGCGGCCAGGTACCGGCCGTCGGGGCTGAACTCCACGGACTCCGAGCCGCGCGGCATGCCGGTGTCGAACACGGCCAGCCGCGCGCGGCGTTCGATGTCCCACAGGATGACCTTGGCGTCCTTGGCGACCGTCGCGACGGTGCGGCCGTCCGGGCTGAAGGCCACTCCCATCACCCGTGCGCTGTGCCCGCGCAGCCGCACGGGTCTGGCGTCCCGGCCCCGCGCGTGCGGGCGCCACAGGGTGAGCCGGAAGTCGTCGGCGCTCGGCTGCTGCGGGGTGCCGGTGGCGGCGGCGACGGTGCGGCCGTCCGGGCTGAACGCCACGTCGTTGACCGGGCCGTCGCCCCGCAGCACGGCCTCGCGGGTGCGGCGCTCCCGGTTCCAGAGCACGGCCGTGCCGTCCTCCCCGGCCGTGACCAGCTCCTTCCCGTCCGGGCTGACCGCCACATCGCTGATCCGGTCGGCGTGGCCCGAGAGCGGGGCGCGCGTGGGGTCCCACAGGATGATCCGTCCGTCCTCGCCGGCCGAGGCGAGCATCCGGCCGGACCCGCGCGGCTGGTAGGCGATGCCGTAGACGTTGGTGGTGTGCCCGGCCAGGGTGGCGCGGCGGGCGCCGAGCCCCGTGTCCCACAGGATGACCTGGCTGTCGTGGCCCGAGGTGGCCAGGGTCTGCCCGTCCGGGCTGAACGCGAGCGTGCGGACCTGCCCGGTGTGCCCGGTCAGTTCGGGAGTGCGGGCCGGTTTCCGCTTCCGCGCGTCCCACAGCCGTACGGTGTGGTCCTTGCTGGCCGTGGCGATCGTGCTGCCGTCCGGACTGAACTTCACCGCGTCGACGGACTCCGTGTGGCCGCGCAGCACGGCGAGCCGTCTGCCGCTCCGCACCGACCACAGCCGTACGGTGCCGTCCTCGCCGCCGGCCGCGACGGTGCCCCCGTCCGGGCTGAAGGCGACCGTCATCGCCGGGGAGCCGTCGAGGGTGCGCCGGAGCCGCTCGCGCCGTGCGTCCCACACCCGTACGGTCCCGTCCTCGCCGGTGCTGGCGGCGTACCGCCCGTCCGCGCTGAACGCGATGTCCTTGATCGCCCCGGTGTGGCCGCGCAGGACCGCCGCCTTGCGGCGGCGCGGCACATCCCACAGCACCACGTCCGTGTCGTCGCCGCCGGTGGCCAGCAGCCGCCCCCGGGGGTCGAACGTCACGGCGCGCAGCCAGGTGTCGTGCCCCTTGAGCGTGGCGGTGAGCTTGCGGCGCCGGGTGTCCCACAGCTTGACGCCCCACTCCCTGCTGGCCGACGCGAGCATCCCGTCGGGATGGAAGGAGAGCTCGGAGACGGCGTCCGCGTGGCCGGGCAGCTCGCCCCGGTAGTAGGTGCGGGTGGACATGGTCAGCAGCGCGCTTCGTGCCAGCCGGGTCCGCGCGGTGCGGTACGCCTGCGCACCGAGCAGCATCGCCGTGCCGGGCCGCGCGTCGGCCAGGTCGAGGGCGCGCGCGGCCAGTTGCCGGGAGACGGCGTCGTCCCGCGCACGCTCCGCCTCCCGCCGCTGCTCCACGGCCACGGCGCCGACGACCGTGACCACGATCATCAGCACGGCCAGGCCGATGTTCACATACACCAGCCGGCGGCTGCGGCGTGCCGCCGCCCGGCGCTCCTCGTCCCGCGCGGCCAGCCCGGCCGACAGGAACTCCGCCTCCGGGCGGGTCAGATCGCCCTCGCGGCCTGCCGCGACGAACTGCTCCTCCGCACGGGCCAGCCGGGCGCCCCGGTAGAGCGCCCCGGCGTCGCGCTCCAGCTCCTCCCACTCCCGGGCGGCCTCGGTGAGGTGCCGGTGGGCGAGCAGCCGCTCGCGCTCGGTGTCGGTCCAGGTGCGCAGCCGGGGCCAGCAGGTGATCAGGGCCTCGTGTGCGATCTCGACGGTGTCGTCGTCGGCCGTCACCAGGCGGGACGCCACGAGGCGTTCGAGCGCGGCGGCCGCGTCGGGGTCCCCGTCGGGGTCCGCGTCGGGGTCCGGGTCGGCGGGGCTCGCGCCGCCGGGGCTCGCGCCGTCGGGGTCCGCGGGGAACAGCTCGGCGCGGCTCGCCGGACGGCGGGTGTCCTGGGTGCCCTCGCCCGGGGTGATCAGGCGCAGCAGGATGCGGCGGGCCGCCTCGGCCTGCCGGGTGGGAAGCCGGGTGTAGACCTCTTCGGCCGAGTGCGCGATGGCGCCGTTCACGCCGCCGACTGCCTCGTAGGCCGCGAGCGAGAGGGTGCGGCCCTTGCGGCGGCGCCAGGTCTCCAGCAGCGCGTGCGACATCAGCGGGAGGCCGCCGAGTTCGTCGGCGACGTCGTCCAGGACCCGCAGCGTCAGGGCGCGCTCCACGATCAGTGCCTGCTCCTGGGCGGGCCTGACGACGGCCTCGCGCAGCTCGTCCCGGGTCATCGGGGTGACCAGGACGTGCGAGCCGCGCATCGCCTCGGCCAGTTCCGGGTACCGGGCGCAGGGCCCGTAGAAGTCCGCGCGGACCGCGATGACGACGCGCAGCCGGCTGCCGGGCTCCCGTGCCGCGAGCAGCGCGCTGAGGAAGCCGGCGCGCTCGTCGGGGTCGTGGCACAGGGTGAAGACCTCCTCGAACTGGTCGACCAGCACCCAGGTGTCGCCTGCGGCGGCGGGCTCAGCGGACTCCGGGGGGCCCGCGGGGGTGAGCAGGTGCGCGTGGCTGCGCAGCGGGCGCGGGCCCGGTGTGAGAATGCGAATGACGGCGGGCGGCGGACCGGGCGCGCGGCCGGTGTCGCGCAGCCGGGCGATGAGCCCGGCGCGCAGCACGGAGGACTTGCCGACGCCGGACGCGCCGAGCACGGCGGCGAACCGCCGGTCCCAGGTGAGCCGCCACAGCTCGTCGACCAGCCGCTCCCGGCCGAAGAACCGCGCGTGGTCCTCCGGTTCGTACCGGGCCAGGCCCTGGTACGGGGGCCGCGCCCCGGGGTCGTCGGAGAGCGGCTGGGACGCCGCCTCCTGCTTCGCCTCGTGCCAGGAGTGCTCCCACTCGGCGAGGTCGCCGCCGCACGCCTGCACATAGGCCAGCGCGAGGTCCAGCGACGGCAGATGCTCGCCGGAGGCGGCCCGGGACAGTCCGGTGGCGGAGTACCGGGACTCCCGCGCCATCGCGCGGTAGGTGGGGCTGCCCGCCTTCTGCCGCAGCAGGCGCAGCTCGTATGCGAATCGATGGACCGGACCCGCCGCGGGGTCCATGGGTTTCTCCGCGCGCCCCATGTCCTCGCCCCTCCGTCCCGGACTCCGGCGCCGCCTTCGCTCCCGGCATCGACCCTAGGGAGCGGTGGCGGTGCCGTACAGCACAGGTTGCGCCACAAACCCGCGCTTCCGGGGCTTTGATGAGCGGCGTACGCCCGTTGATGAACAGGGCGGAAGGGGGCTGCGCATCAACCTGCCGGGCCGCTGGAATGGTGGCTGCGGAACGGCCGGAAGCCATCCGTCCCGACCGGGCTCGACCGGCCCGTCGGCAGAGTTCCGGCCCCTTCCCGGGGGAGCATCTCGGGGGAGTGCTCCACCGCTGTCCGGCGCCCCACCACCGTCTCCGCCGGGCGGCATTCGGCGGCACGCCGCGGGAAGGGCCGCACCCACGGGGGAATGGGAGCCCCGAATGGGGCGCCGTGACGGGAACACCGTGACGGAACGGGGGAACACGGGGGGATCACGGGGGAACAGAGGCCCGCAGCGGATGGCGCGGGCCTCGCTCCCTGTACGGGACATAACCCCCCGCACCCGCACCGCGCCCGCGCCGGGCAGGCGTTCGGACGTCGCCGACTTCTCTGATTCCCCTGGTTCCCCTGATTCCTCTTTCTCAACTCTTGACGCTCCAGCCCCGCCCGGACTTTACTCCCGTCCACAACAGTAGACGGCGTTTTCATATGTGGACTGGGGTGGCATGATGACGCGTGCTCGTACCGCGCTCGCTGTCGCGGGCGCTGTGCTGCTGGCGGGCGGGTGCACCGTCGCCAACTCCGGGTCCGCCGCCGGGGCCGACACCCTGCAGATCGTGCTGCCCGAGGAGCCGCCCACCCTGGAGCCGTGCGACGCCTCGCTGACCGCCACCGGCCGCGTCGTACGCTCCAACATCACCGAGCCGCTGGCCGAACGCGAGCCGGAGACCGGGAAGCTGGAGCCGAAGCTCGCCACCGGCTGGCGCCAGACCTCGCCGACCACCTGGCGGTTCACCCTCCGCGAGGGCGTCACCTTCCACGACGGCACCGCCTTCGACGCGAAGGACGCCGCCTTCTCCGTCAGCCGCACCCTCGACTCCGGGATCGAGTGCAACGTCGACGGCTATGTCTTCGGCGACAGCGAGGTCACCGCGAAGGCCGCGGACGGGTCGACGCTGGAGGTCACCACCGGGAAGCCGGACCCGATCCTGCCGCTGCGGCTGTCCTTCGTGGAGATGGTGCCGACGGGCACCGACACCGGCTCCCGGGTGCGCGAACCGGTCGGCACCGGGCCGTACCGGATCGACACCTGGAACCAGGGGATCAATCTGCGGCTCGCCCGCTACGCCGGCTACTGGGGCAAGGCCCCCGACTACGCGGCCGCGCTGTACACCTGGCGCGCCGAGGGCAGCGTGCGGGCCGCGATGATCAGCAGCGGCGAGGCGGACATCGCGGTGGGCCTGGCACCGGCGGACGGCGCGGGGGACCACGCGGTGGAGTACCCCAACAACGAGACCTCGTATCTGCGGATGGACGCCGGAAAGCCGCCGCTGGACGACCTGCGGGTGCGCCGGGCCGTCAACTACGCCATCGACAGGAAGGGTCTGGTCGCCTCGGTCTTCGCCGGACTCGGCAAGCCGGCCGGACAGCTCGTCCCGGACGGCGTCACCGGCTACGACCCGGACATCCGGGCCTGGCCGCACTCCATGAAGCGGGCCAGGGCGCTCATCGGCGAGGCCCGCGCCGACGGCGTCCCCGTCGACACCAAGATCACGATCATCGGCCGCAACGGCATCTACCCCAAGGCCGCCGAGGCCATGGAGGCGGTGCAGCACGGACTGCGGGAGGCCGGGCTCAATGTGGAGGTCAAGATGCTGGACGTGAACGCCTGGACGGAGTACCTGCTCCGCCCGTTCCCCGAGGACGCGGGCCCGACCCTGCTGCAGGCCCAGCACGGAAACCAGGCCGGCGACGCCGCGTTCACCATGGAGCAGATCTACGGCAGCAAGGGAGCCCAGAGCAGCTACGGCACCCCCGGGCTGGACCGAAGGATCGCGCGGGCCGAGCGCGCCGCGGGGCGCGACCGCCAGGAGCGCTTCGCCGAAGCCCTCGCCCACCAGGGCGAAGAGGTGGTACGGGACGCCGTGCTGGCCCATATGAAGGGCATCATCGCGCTGGCTCCCCGCGTGTCCTACCAGCCGAACCCGGCGAGCGGCGACGAGATGCGCCTGGCCGCCGTCCACCCGGCGGACTGAGGGGCACGATGCTGACCTTCCTCGGCCGCCGGATCCTCTCCAGCGCGATACCGCTGCTGGTCGTGGTCCTGGGCGTGTTCTTCCTGGCCCGCCTCACCGGCGACCCGGCCAACCTCTATCTGCCGCTCAGCGCCACCCAGGAGATGCGGGACGCGTTCTCCGCCAAGCACGGCTTCGACGACCCGCTACCGGCGCAGTTCGCCGAGTATCTGTCCCAGGTCGCCCGGCTCGACTTCGGCGAGTCGCTGCGCACCGCGCAGCCCGCCGCCGAGGCCGTGCTCCGGGCGTTCCCTGCCACCCTGCAACTGGCGGGCATCACCATGCTGCTGGCCGTCGCCGGGGCCGTCGTCGTCGGCAGCCTGGCCGCCAGGAGGCCGAACTCCCCGGCCGACCGGATCGCCGGCTTCCTGTCCTCGGCGTCCGCGAGCACCCCGGACTTCTGGTTCGCGATCATGGGTGTGCTGGTCTTCGCGGTCACCCTCGGCTGGCTGCCCACATCCGGGACGGTCGGCAGCGCCGCCTGGGTGCTGCCCGTGGCGACGCTGCTCATCCGCCCGTTCGGCGTCCTGGTCCAGGTGGTGCGCGGCGCGATGGTCACCGCGCTGTCCGAGCCGTACATCAAGGTGGCCCGCGCCAAGGGCGCCGGGGAGCGCCGGGTGCTCTTCCGGCACGCGCTGCGCAACGCCGGGGCGCCGACGCTCACCGTCGCCGGGGATCTGGCGGTGGGACTCGTCAACGGCGCCGTGGTGGTGGAGACCATCTTCGGCTGGCCGGGGATCGGCAAACTGATGATCGACTCCATCCTCCAGCGCGACTTCGCGGTGCTCCAGGCGGCAGTGCTGCTCACCTCGTTGACGATCTTCGCGCTGAACATCCTGATCGACATCTGCTATGCGCTGCTGGACCCGCGCGTCAGACAGGGGGCGATGGCGTGAGGACGCACGAGACCGGCGAACCGGCCGGGGCCGACGACGGGGCCGACGGCGGGGCCGACGACGGGACCGGGGCGGCCGGTCGGCCGGGGAGCGCGGGGCTGCTGCGCCTGCTGGCCGCCGACCGGGCGGCGGTGGCCGCCTGCGCGGTGCTGCTGCTGGTCGCACTGTGCGCGCTGCTGGGGCCGCCGCTGTTCGGCGACCTCGCCCGCGAGCAGAACCTGCGCGCGGTGAAGCTGCGGCCCTTCTCCACCGGCGAGGGCTGGGAGTTCGTCCTCGGCAGCGACTCGCTGGGGCGCAGCGTCCTGGCCCGGCTGGTCGTCGCCGCGGGGACGACGATGTCGGTCGCCGTCCCGGCCGTTGCGCTGTCGCTGCTGGTCGGGTCGGTGTGGGGGATGTGGGCCGGCTTCCACCGCGGCTGGCGGGAGAGCGTGTCGATGCGTATCGCCGACGTGATCCTCAGCTTCCCCTCGCTGCTGCTCGCCGTGGTGGTGCTGTACGTGTTCGATCCCGGCGTCGCCAATATCGTCGCGGTGCTGGCCGTCGCCCGTATCCCCGTCTACCTGCGGACCGCGCGGGCGGAGTCGGCCCAGCTGCGCAGCAGGCTGTTCGTCGACGCGGCACGCACCTTCGGCACCGGCGACGGGGCGCTCATCCGGCGCCATGTGCTGCCGATCGTGCTGCCGACGCTGCTCACCGTGGCCGCCGTGGACTTCTGCTTCGTGATGCTCACCGAGTCCTCGCTGAGCTTCCTCGGCATCGGCATCCAGCCGCCGGACGTCTCCTGGGGGCTGATGGTCGCGCAGGGCCGGGCGGAGCTGCGGAACGCCTGGTGGACCGCGGTGCTCCCGGGCCTGGCGATCATCATCACCACCGTCGCGATGACCCAGCTCGCCAACTGGGCCCGGATCGCGGGGGACCCCGCGCAGCGCTGGCGGCTGACCGTGCCCGAGCGCCGGGGCCGCGGCCGTGGCCGCGCCCGCGCCGGCCGGGCCACCGCCGGTGAAGCGCCGACGAAGGAGCAGTCGTGAACAGGCACGGCACACCGGGCACCTCAGGGGCGGAGAGCACCGCGCTGGAGGTGCGCGGCCTCTCCGTGGAGCTGCGCACACCCGGCGGCCCCGTACCGGTCGTACGGGACGTCGGCTTCTCGGTCGGCGCCGGGCAGACCCTGGCCCTGCTCGGCGAGTCCGGCTGCGGCAAGAGCATGACGGCACAGGCCGTGGCCGGGCTCCTGGACCCCGTCGCCGAGGTCGTCGGCGGCCAGGTGCTGCTCGGCGGCCGGGACGTGCTGCGGCTCGGCCCCCGGGAGCGGCGCGGCCTCGCGGGGCCGGAGCTGGCCATGGTCTTCCAGGACGCGCTCACCGCCCTCAACCCCGTCCACACCGTGGGCTCGCAGCTCGCCGAGCCGTTCCGGATCCACGAGCGGGCCTCCCGCGGCGCCGCCCGGGAGCGGGCCGTCGAGCTGATGGAGCGGGTCGGGATCCCGGAGCCCGGACTGCGGTTCAGGTCGTATCCGCACCAGTTCTCCGGCGGCATGCGGCAGCGGCTGCTGATCGCGATGGCGGTGGCGCTGCGGCCCTCGGTGCTGCTCGCCGACGAGCCGACCACCGCGCTCGACGTCACCGTGCAGGCCCAGATCATGGAGCTGCTCGCCGAGCTGCGCCGGGAGACCCGGATGGCGCTCGTCCTGATCACCCACGATCTGGCCGTGGTCGCCGAGCAGGCCGACCAGGTCGCCGTGATGTACTCCGGCACCGTCGTGGAGTCCGGCCCCGTCGCCGAGGTCTTCGCGGCGCCGCGGCACCCCTACACCCGGGGGCTGCTCGACTCGGTGCCCGCCGGACACGCCCGCGGCACCGTCCTGCCGTCGATCGAGGGCGCCCCGCCCCGGCCCACGGCGGTCCCGGCCGGCTGCGCCTTCCGCACCCGCTGCCCGCTCGCGCGCGAACGGTGCGCCACCCACGAGCCGCCGCTCTCCGCCACCGGGCCGGGACGCGCGTCGGCCTGCCACTACTGGAAGGAGCTGGCCGATGCCTGAGACGCCGAACCCGCCGAACCCGGCCAACCCGGCGGCCGCTGGGCCCGCCGGGCCCGCGGGGGCCGACGCCGACGCTCCGCTGCTGCGGGCGCGCGGCCTGACCAAGACCTTCCGGGTGCCGCGCAGCGCCTCGGGCAGCACCCGGCTGCACGCCCTGGACGGGGTGGACCTCACCGTACGGCGCGGCGAGACGCTGGGCCTGGTGGGCGAGTCCGGGTGCGGGAAGTCCACGCTGGCGCGGGTGCTGCTGATGCTGGAGCGGCCGGACGCGGGATCGGTGCGCTACGCCGGGGTGGACCCGTTCGCCCTGCGCGGCAGGCAGCTGCTCGGCTGGCGGCGCCGGGTGCAGATGGTCTTCCAGGACCCGTTCGCCTCCCTGAACCCCAGAATGAGCGCAGCGGAGCTGATCGCCGAACCGTGGCGCTCGCACCCCGGACTGGTGCCGCGCCCCGAGCGCGAGCGGCGGGTGCGGGAGCTGCTGGAGATGGTGGGGCTGCGGGCGGCCGACGCGCGCCGCCACCCCCAGGAGTTCTCGGGCGGGCAGCGGCAGCGTATCGGCATCGCCAGGGCGCTGGCGCTGGAGCCCGAGGTGATCGTCTGCGACGAGCCGGTGTCGGCGCTCGACCTCTCGGTACAGGCCCAGGTCCTCAACGTCCTCACCGGGCTGCAGGCCGAGCTGGGGGTGGCCTACGTGTTCATCTCGCACGACCTGCCCGTGGTGCGGCATATGGCCGACCGGGTGGCGGTGATGTACCTGGGCCGGGTGGTCGAGTCGGGGCCGGCCGAAGCGGTCTTCACGGCACCCCGGCACCCGTACACCGCCGCGCTGCTGTCTGCGGCGCCCCGCCCGCCGGCCGCGCACGGCGGTGCCGCGGCGGCCGGCCCGGACGCACCGGGGGAGCGCATCGTGCTCCGGGGCGAGGTGCCGTCCCCGACCGACCCGCCGTCCGGCTGCCGCTTCCGCACCCGGTGCTGGAAGGCCGAGGAGCGGTGCGCCGAGGTCCTGCCCTCCGACGAGCCGGCGCCGGACGGGCCGGAGCACGTGGCGGCCTGCCATCTGCCGCTGGCGCACAGCGGCGGTACGAGCGCGCCCTGATCCGCAGACCGGGCCGGCCCGGCTCGCGCCGTAGGCTATGGAGCGATGCCGGCCTGCCCCTGGAACCCGTCCAGAATCTGCTCGGCCGCATCGTCGAGGGTGGCCAGAACCCACTGCTCCAGTTCCACCCCGGAGCGTGCCGCGGCCTGATGCCACCAGCGGAGCCGGCTGCCGGGCACCGCGAGCCGCCCCGTCTTCTCGGTCCTGGCCACCTCGCGCGGGCCGTCGGCACGTGAGCGCCGGATCGCCCGGCGCAGCTCCTTGGTGGTCCACCCCCGCTGCTCCGCCTGGTCCAGCCAGTGCTCCTGCTGCTCTACCGGCAGCGAGGCCAGCTCGGCGTGGTGCTGGAAGCTGAGCGCGGCCCGGCGCCGGCCGATGTCGAACCGCCGGGACACCCAGGCGTAGTTGCGCAGCGTCTGGTACTGGAGCCCGGCCGCGCGGATGCCCCGCTCGTACCGGTCGCTGTAGTGGTCCTTGCCGTACACCAGCCAGTCCCCGAGCCACCAGGACGAGGAGTTGACGAGGCCGGACAGCTGCCGCCCGGCCCGCTCCCAGTCCTCGAAGGCCAGCTCGGTCGGCATCTCCAGGCCGACCTTGGTCGTGAGCACCTGGCCCCGGGGCCGGTGTTCGGCGATCCTGCTGCTCCCCGGCCGCGGCACCGTGTCCGGTTTCCTGCGCACCAGTACGGAACCGTACTCCTGCTCGCTGCTGTGGCGATGGGTCACCGCGCCTCCCGGAAGCCGCGCGGGATGCGGAGACCACTCCGCCGTTGGCGCGACGGGTCCTCCCTTAACCGTGAGCCGGAGGGCTGAAGAGACAGTGGTACACACTTCAACATATGTGCTGTTCCCCGTTTTCGTTCCCCGTTTGATGGGCGCCATTCGAGCGACCTGTTCGAGTAGAACCCGAGGGAGAGCTGCGGGGCAAGGAGCACCGGACCGCTGACGCGGACTTATTCAAGTCCATATAGTATGACTATTGGATCCGGTCCGGTGAGCCGGAATTGGAGGTTCATGTTCTGCTCGCCACGGGTCCCGCGCGATCAGCCGGGCCGCTGCCTCTCCCAGCCCGGCCACATGAGCCGCACCAGCTGCTCCACCGCGCCGTACATCTGCTGCAGGGCCCCGGGGCGAGCCGGGAGAATTCCCAGCCCAGGGTGTACTTCGCGGCATTGCGGTCCACGAATCCGGTCTGCTCAAGACTGTTGAGGATCCGGAACGCGGTCGGCCGGGACAGGCCGACGGCACTCGCGGGCTCCGTCACGTCGGCGCCGGTTTCGTGGCGCGCGAATTCCCGCAGCAGGGCCCTCTTCAGCCCGTTCTTGCGAGGAACCCCGGGCGTTCATGCCCGGGAGGAGTCGTATCCCGCGATCAGCGGCGCGGAGCGCCGCAGTATCTGGCATGACGGCTGCTCCGCACGCGAGTCGTGAAGGCACAAACCCGGTGTAGGCCGGTGGACCCGGTTTCCTGCGACGCTTGAGCGCGCGAGACCTGCCGGGCGCGATCCCCGGCATGCGGGGCGTGAGTCACGCGTCCCGACCGCCCCGCCAGGGCGGTCAAGATGCAGGAGGCATCATCGCATCCAGCGGTGCCCTACTCGCAGGCTCGGCCGTCCACGGCCGAGAAGTCGACAACCGACTTGTTCGTGAGCGCTGCCGGCTCGGACACAAGAACCATCGCCTTCCCGTCGGCCGGGCGGCCGGGCGGCCGGGCGGCCGGAACAGGATCCCACGCGCACCGCACGTCAGCACGTGGGCCCGAGCGCGGCGGCTACGAATGACGCGACCAGGGGGCGCCGGTCGTGCTCGTTCCAGGCGAGCACGAGCCGGCTGGGCGGCGCGTCGGTCACCGGGACGGCTGCCAGGCCGTCCGGGACCGGCTCGACCAGCGAGCTGGGCAGTACCCCGACCGTCCGGCCCAGCGCGACCATATGGAGGAGCTGCACCACGTCGGCGACCTCGGGGCCGCTCCCGTCGACTCCTGGGACCCCCTTCCAGCGCGGCAGCGTCTCGCCGTCCAGGTCCGACATCCGCACCCAGGAGCGTGCGGCCAGCGGGTGCGCGGAGGGGACGACGGCCACGCGGCCCTCGGTGTGCAGCGTCCGGTGGGCCAGGCCGTCGAGGTCGTCGAAGGGCGCGTAGAGCAGGCCGAGGTCGGCCCGCCCCTCGCGCAGGAAGTCGGTGCGGTCGGCCGGGCCGCTGAAGAGGATGTCCACCTGGCGCGCGTCGGGCTGGTGGGCGTAGGCGGCCAGGATCCCGGACAGCAGGCCGGCGTCGCCGCCGGGCTTGAGCACGAGCCGCAGCGGGGCGTGGACGCGCCCGGCGCGCCGGGCGTTGCGGACGGCTGCGCCGACCGCGTTGAGCGCATGCCGCCCGTGCTCCTGCAGCGCCTCCCCCGCCGGGGTGAGCTCGACGTGCCGGCTGGAGCGGATGAACAGCGGGACGCCGAGCCGGGCCTCGATCCGCCGGATCGCCTTCGACAGCGCGGGCTGGGCGATCGAGAGCCGGGCGGCGGCCCGGCCGAAGTGCAGCTCGTCGGCGAGCGCGAGGACGTACTCCAGCTCGCGGGTCTCCAGTACGCTCATGCCCACAGGTTATCGCCGGACAGCGAACTTCCCCACGGTCGGCCCGCTCAATCAGTGCCCCGTGGATATGGAACGACCGCAGGCGTGAGCGACTTATCCGGAATGGCGGGATGAACACCGGCGCCGGCGGCGGGACCGGCAGCGGCGCCGCCGAGCACGGCGTTGTTGCACGCTCCCGTACGGGGCTGCGCACCAATTCCGCACCATGCTGAACTCGCAGAGTACCGGGCCGCGGACCTGCGCAACGGGGGGTGTGACAGGGCGCGGCCCGGTACATCGGCCGATGCGCAGGTTGGCGTACACCGGGTGCGGAAGCGGAGGTGGGGCGTGGGGAGTCGGGGCCGCCGGGAGAACCCGCTCGATCCGGCCCTGGGGCCGGTACCGGAGTTCGCGTCACGGCTGCGGGAGCTGCGCGAGGAGGCAGGCGGGCCGACCTACCGGGAGATGGCCCGGCTGACGGGATACTCCGCCTCGTCCCTCTCGCGCGCCGCCGGCGGCGAGCAACTGCCGTCCCTGCCGGTCACCGTCGCCTACGTGACGGCGTGCGGGGGCGAGCCGCAGTGTCTGTCTCTTATACAAATCT
>NZ_JAAKZZ010000115.1 GCF_011045075.1 Streptomyces boncukensis | reverse complement strand
CCTCAGCGGGCCGGGAGAACACAGGAGTCCATCCGGCGCCCACGCGGCCACCGCGAAACCCATCCACATCAGTCAGTCCAGCAGCCCTTCACGGGGCTGCCCTGGAACCGCCTACTCACGAATTAGGACTCCTGCTCGGATTCGTAGATGAACTCTGTGGCGCCGCGCCGGCTGCCGCAGTAATCGACGATTCCGTGCTCGATCTGCGCCCGCAGTGCCTTCTCGTACCCGTGGCGCTCGTATGCGCCGGAGTCGGCTCCGGCAATCGGCAGGAGGTGCGTGGTGAGGGCCTGGAGCCTCGGCCGCAGACCTGAAGTCGGTGAGACCTCGAACGCCCAGCCGTTGACGAAGCCACGGTCGATCCACCCCTTCAGCAGCGCAGGCATCGACCACCAGTACACGGGGAATATCAGCACGAGATCGGTGGCACGGTCGAGGCGACGCTGCTCACGGACGACGTCGGCCGGATAGGCGCCGACCTCGGGCGAATTCGGCCACGTGCTGACCGGAACGTCATTCGGGTGTCTCCCCACCGGATGCCTTCGCCCTGCCGGGAAGCTTGAGCAGCAGCGCCGGCTCGGCGCGATGTTCATCACCCGTGATGTTCATGTCGAGCATGGCGAGCAACGGGGCGAGCAGCACACCGGTCGGCACCAGCAACCCCCGGCGGCGGCGCCCGCCGCCCGGCGAGCACGCGCGGCGGAAATGGCACACGCGGTACCGAAGTGCGTAAGAATCAGGCCGAGTTCGGTACCGCGCCCCGGGCCGACGCTCCCCGTGCGGTGCAGGTCCCCTGCGCCGGGGCGGGGAATTGCCGCTGTCCGAGCGCGGCCCTCCGGGCATACGGCTCCATTGACGCCGCCCTTGGCCTTGCTTACTTTCAGCCGCCGGACCTTTAGCGCGGGGGGTTCTGTGTCCGTCCTCGACGACGACCTCGTCTGTGTCGAACATGCGCTGGCGTCACACCCGGACTTCGGCGACGCCGTGTTGAGCACGGTGAAGGCGGCGGAGTTCTATCGGTTCGCGGTCGACCTGCTGTGCGAGCGGTCGGGCGCGGTGGACCGGCTCGCCACCGGCATCCGTGACGAGAGCGGGGAGATTCCCCTGGCCGTCACCGAGGATCCCCTGGTGCGGGTCACCCTCGACGAGGCGGTCTCCCGACTGGAGCGGGGCTTCGTCGACGAAGCCGCCTGGAGCGAGGTCGCGACCATGCTGCGCCTGGTCGGCGACGCCCTGGCGGCACACGGCGCCCAGGCCGCTCCGACGGGTGCCGGTATCTCCGGCGGCCGCGCCGTACGGGTCGCGCCGGACCGGGAGGTCTGGCTGTGCGGCAGCGGCGCGGGCGGCCTCACGCCCTTGGGCCGTACCTTCCTCGACGTCTTCGAGCGGGACTTCCTGCGCGGTGTCCCCGGTGAACTGCTGGACCCGGCGCAGGAGTACGCGCGGCAGCTCGACACCGGCTTCGCCGCCCTGCACGCGCTCCTGCCGGAGCTGGCCGCAAGCGTCACAGCGCACTATGTGGGCGTGGGCGTCGTCGATGTCAGGACGGAGGGCGAAACGTTTCTCGCGGGCAACGTGGGCCGCATCCCCGGGGTGGTGTTCTTCTCGCCCAACCGCATGGCCCGTCCCTGGCGGTTCGCCGAGACGGCGCTCCACGAAGGGCTGCACCTCAAGCTCTTCGACATCCAGCGCTCGGCCAGCGTCTTCACCGCGCCCGAGCAGCTGGACGACGGCCCCAAGGTGAAGGTGCCGTGGCTGAAGTGGGCGTCGATGGTCGCGCCCAACGAGTGGTCCCTGGACCGGGCGCTGGGCGCCTTCCATGTCTACGCCCATATGGCGCTGTTCCGGCAGGCGCTGCGCACGAGGACGACTCCGGAGCTGCGGGAGCGCTTCGGCGAGCCGGAGGCCGAGGACCCGCCGTCGCTGTACCGCTTCGGAGCCGAACGCGCCCGGTATCTGGGCGCGGAGATCCTCCGCAGCGGCGGCGCGCTGACCGGGTCCGGACGCGAGTTCGTCAGCTGGCTGCTGGAGAGTGTGGACCGCGTGGAGGGGGTGGAGGGAGGTGTGCGTGTCTGACGTCCGCTACTCCAAGTCCCCGGGCCTGCGCACCCGCCCGGTCGAGGCAGCCGGATGCCTGCTCGTGTTCACCCCCGAGCGGCCGAAGGTGCACTGGCTCAACCTGGCCGGCTGGTATCTGTTCGAGCTCAGCGACGGCACCGGCGCGGAGCAGCTGGCGGCCGCGTACGCCGAGGCGGTCGCCCGGCAGGTGCCGTACGACGAGGCGGTGCGGCACGCGCGCGACTGCCTGGCCGATCTGGCCGAGCGCGGCATCCTCACCGCTGAACGACCAGCCCGCTGAATGACCAGCGGTGCGACCTCGGAGTCCCTGCGGCGCGCGGAAGGAGGTGACCATGACCGAGCAGCTGAAGAAGAGGCTGGCCAAGGCGGAGCACGTGACCCCGCCCAAGGCCGCGGCCCCCTCGCGGGACCAGCGTCTGTGGCCCCCGTGGTACATACAGAAGCACTGACGCAGGGCAGGTGCCGGGCCGTCACCCGTGGCGGCCCGGCAACCGTGGGAGGCGGGCGCCATGCGACAGATTCCCGTGCTCGTGGTGGGCGGCTCCCTCACCGGCCTGTCCGCTGCCGTGTTCCTGACCCTGCACGGCATACCGGTGACCGTCGTGGAACGCCGCCGGAGCGTTCTCCCCCACCCGCGGCTGCAGGGGATCACGCCCCGGTCCGTGGAGCTCTACCGGCAGGCCGGACTGGAACCCGGCATCCTCGCCCGGTGCCCGAGGAGCGCCCCGGCCGCACGCCTGGTGTCCGTGCGCGCCCGCACCCTGGCCGACGAGCACGAGGCGCTCGGCGACCCGGGCACCGCCGGGGAGCACGGCGCCGCCGGGCCGCTCTCCCCCTGCGCGTTCGCGCCCCTCGGCCAGGACGAACTGGAGACCCTGCTCGTCGAACGGCTGCGCGAGCAGGAGTGCGACCTTCGTCAGGGGACCGAGCTGACGGGTTTCGCCCAGGACCGCGACGGGGTGCGCGCCCACCTGCGCGGCCCGGACGGCAGAAACGAGGCCGTGTGCGCCCGCTACCTCATCGCCGCCGACGGGGCGTCCAGCGGTGTCCGACGGCGCCTCGGCATCGCCTCCCACGGCCCCGGCGCCCTGTTCCACATGGCCACCATGCACGTGCGTGCCGACCTGACACCGGCGCTGCGCGGCCGCGACATCGGCATGGCCTACCTGGAACGGCCGGCCGCGGGAACCACGCTGGGGCCGCTCGACTCCACCGGCCTGCACTGGTTCTTCGCCACCGCTGTGGCGGACGGGCAGCCCATGGACCCGGTGGCGTGGCTGCGTGCGGCGACCGGTGTGCCCTCGCTCGACGTGCGGCTGCTGGAGCAGATCCCGGGGACGCGGCAGATCTTCACCTTCCCGGTCGGCGCGCGTGTGGCCGAGCGCTACGGCGCGGGGCGGGTGTTCCTGGCCGGGGACGCGGCCCATCTGATGCCTCCCACCGGCACCCTCGGCGGCCACACGGGCATCGAGGACGCCCACAACCTCGCCTGGAAGCTGGCCCTGGTGCTGCGCGGCACGGCGGACCGGGCCCTCCTGACGACGTATGACGAGGAGCGGCGCCCCGTGGCCGAACGCAATATGCGTCAGTCCTACCTCCGCGGCCGCGCCCGGTGGCGACTGGCCGGATACGCGGACGACGAGCCGCCGGCAGACCTCGACACCCTGATGTTCGGCAGCAGCTACCGCTCCCCTGCCGTCCCCGGTGCCCCGGACGACGGGCAGCTCCTCGAACCCGCAGGGGAGTTGCAGGGCGCTCCGGGCACCCGGGCGCCGCACGTCCATGTCGTCCAGGACGGGGCGCCGCCGGTGTCCACCCTCGATCTGTACGGCACGGACTTCGTCGTCCTCGTGGGCCCGCGAGGCGACGGCTGGGCCGAGGCGGCCCACCGCGCCGGGCGGGCACTGGCGGCGCCCGTCGACGTGTACCACCTCGACCAGGAACTGGCCGCTCCGCACGGTCTGGGCCCGGAAGGGGCGCTGCTGGTGCGGCCCGACGGCCATGTGGCGTGGCGCGCGCCGCACGGCGCTGACGACGCCGACGCGCGGTTCGCACAGGCACTGCGCGCGGTACTGGCCCGGCCGGCGCCCCGGTCCTGAGAGGCGGCGACCGCAGTGCCGGTCTCCTGGGCTTCGCCTCTCCCGGGCTTCGCCGTGAGCCCGGAGGGCCGGGCCGCCGCCGAGGTCCCCCGGCGGCGGCCCGGCCCGGGAGCCGTCAGCGGTGCGCGGGCGGCTCCTCCTCCAGATGGCGCCGGACGATCGCGCAGACCTCGGCGCCGGGCCGCGGCTCGTGCAGGCCGATATGCGTGGCCTGGATGTCGTACGCGTGCAGCGGGCCCTCGACATGGGGCTCCCACAGCGGTGCGTACGACGCGTCGCGGTCGAGGGCCGCGTTGAAGAACAGCGTGACCCCGCGGTGGCCGCCAGGCTGGCTGAACTCCCGCACCATCCGGACGTGGCCGAGCAGGATGCGGGCCCCGTTCTCGACGAGCCGCTCGCGGTCGGCGGCGTCGTTGACGCCCGAGGACGCCACGTAGTCCGCGATGTCGCCGCGCACCGCGGCCGCGTCGTGCGTCGCCTGCCGCCCGGCGAACCAGTCGCCGGGCACGGAGTCGAGGATCGCGAGCAGCGGCACCTCGTGCCCGCGGCGCTGGAGTTCCACGGCGACCGCGTGGCCGAGGGTGCCCCCGATGGAGTGCCCGATCAGACGGGAGGGCCCGTCCGGCTGGACGCTGAGGATCTGCTCCACGTAGTCGGCGACCATCGCCTCGAAGGACGCCGGCAGCGGCGCCCCGTCGAAGCCCCTGGCCTGGATGCCGTAGACCGGCCGGTCGCCCAGCTGGGCCGCCATGCCCAGATAGGGCCAGCACAGTCCGAGGCCCGGGTGGATGAACCAGACGGGATCGCCGCTCCCGCCGCTCCGCAGCGGCAGGACCACGCCGAACGGGTCCGTCTCGCCGGTGGGCTCGCCCTGGTCGGTGAGGTGCTCCGCCAGTTGCGCGACGGTCGGGCTCTGGAACACCAGCCGTATCGGCACGTCCGCCATGAGCACCGCGCGGATGCGGCTGACCAGGGCCGTCGCGAGCAGGGAGTGGCCGCCCAGGTCGAAGAAGCTGTCGTCGATCCCGACCCGGTCGACCCCGAGCACGCCGGCGAAGACGCCCGCCAGGATCTCCTCCTGGGGAGTGCGGGGAGCGCGGTAGGGAGCCACTCCGGTGAACGCCGGCTGCGGCAGCGCCTTGTGGTCCACCTTTCCGTTCGGGGTCAGCGGGAGGTGTGCGAGGGACAGATACGCCGACGGCACCATGTGCTCGGGCAGCCGGCCCGCCACGAAGGAGTGCAGCTCCGCCGGAGCCGGTGCGTCCGCCGTCGGATCGGCGGGCACCACGTAGGCGACGAGCTGGTTGCCGGAGTCCGCGCCGGGCCGGGCCACCACCAGCGCCTGGGCGACCGCGTCATGCCGGGCGAGGACCGCCTCCACCTCGCCGGGTTCGATGCGGAAGCCGCGGATCTTGACCTGGCTGTCGGCCCGGCCCCGGAAGTCCAGCCGCCCGTCCGTACCCCAGGCCACCACGTCCCCGGTCCGGTACATCCGCTCACCCGGAGCCCCGAACGGGCACGCCACGAAGCGCTCGGCGGTCAGTCCCGAGCGGCCCAGGTAGCCACGGGCCAGGCCCGTCCCGGCCAGATACAGCTCGCCCGCGGCCCCCGGCGGCACCGGCCGCAGCGCGCCGTCCAGCACATAGGCGCGCGTGTCGTCCATCGGCCGCCCGATCGGCACCGACTCGGCGTCCGCGCCGGCCCGGGTGACCGGCTCGCAGGTGGCGACCACGGTGGTCTCCGTGGGCCCGTACGCGTTCACGATCTCCACGTCCGGGCAGGCGCGCCAGGTCTCGCGTACCGCCGCCGGGGACATCGCGTCCCCGCCGGTCCAGATCTCCTTCAGCCCCCGGAACGCCTCCGGCCGCGCCTGTGCGATCACCTTGAACAGGCCCGACGTCAAGAACGCTCCGGTCACCCGGTGCTCCTCCACCATCCGGGCCAGCACATCGGCGTCCACTCGGCCGGGCGGAGCCAGCACGGCCGTACGGCCGCGCAGCAGCGGAACCCACAACTCGTACGTGGATGCGTCGAACGCCTGCGCGGAGTGCATCAGCAGCCGCTCGCCGCCCTCGTCGCCGAAGCGCCCATCGCAGGCCAGGCCCGCAACGCCGCGCTGGGTGACGCCGACGCCCTTGGGCCTGCCGGTGGAGCCCGAGGTGTACATCACATACGCCAACTGGTCCGGATGCGCCGCCACGGCGGCCACCGGCCCGGCCGGCTCGCGGGCCAGCGCGGCCCCGGTCTCCGGCTCGTCCAGTCGCAGATACGGGCACACACCCTCCGGCAGCCCCGCGGCGACCTCCGAGCGGGTCACCACCAGCACCGGCGCCGCGTCCCGCAGCATGAACTCCAGCCGCTCGACCGGATACTCCGGATCCAGCGGCACATAGCCACCCCCCGCCTTCAGCACCGCCAGCACCGCCACCACCTGCTCCACCGAACGGGGCAGAGCAACCCCCACCGCCGCATCCCGGCCCACACCACGGGCAGCCAGCAGCCGGGCGAGCCGGTTCGCCCGCTCGTCCAGCTCCCGGTAGGTGACCTCCTGCTGTCCGGAGACCACGGCGACCCGGTCCGGGCCCGCCGCGACCTGCTCGGCGAAGACCTCCGCCACCGTCCGCCGCTCGTCGGGCGCCGCCGGGCCGTTGAAGTCGGCGACGAGCCGTCGGCGTTCGGCGGGGGCGAGGAGGTCGATGTGGCCGACGCGGGCCTGGGGGTCCTCGGCGATGCGGGTCAGCACGCGGGCGAAGCGCGTGGCGTAGTCGTCGGCGGTGGCCTGGTCGAAGGCGTGCCGCTGGAACTGGATGTTCAGCCGCGGGTGCGGGCCGTCGGGATAGACGAAGACGGCCAGCGGATAGTGGCTGGGGGTGAACGCGCGGACGCCGGTGACGGAGATCCCGGCCGCCGCGCCGGCCTCGGCGATGGCCGCCCGGTCCATCGGGAAGGACTCGAAGCCGATGACGGTGTCGAAGAGCGCCTTGTGGCCCGTCAGGTGGTGCAGCTCGCTGAGCGCGTAGTGGTGGTGCTCCTGCAGCGCGCCCTGCCGGTCCTGCAGGCCGGTGAGGAGCTCGGCGAGCGTGTCCGACGGCGCGCAGCGCACCCGTACCGGAAGCGTGTTGAGGAACATGCCGACGATCGAGTCCACCCCGGGCAGCTCGGGCGGGCGCCCGGCGACACTGGTGCCCAGGACCACGTCCTGACGGCCCGTCACCTGGCTCAGGAGGAGCGCCCAGGCGCCCTGGACGAGCGTGTTGAGCGTCAGCCCCAGCTCGGCGGCCCTGCGCGGCAGCTCACGGGCCTGTTCGCCGGACAGGGGCACGTCGACCTGGCCGATGCCGAGGCTCTCACCGGGCCCGGCGGCGGGAGCGAGCAGCGTCGGCTCCTCCAGGCCGCTGAGCTCCTGGCGCCAGGCACGCGCTGACGCCTCGGCGTCCCGCCCGCCCAGCCAGGCCAGGAAGTCGCCGAAGCCGCGGGAGCGCGGCTCCTCGCCCGCGGGCCCGCCGCTGTAGCAGCGCAGCAGGTCGGCCACCAGCAGGGGCACCGACCAGCCGTCGAACAGGACGTGGTGCGAGGAGAGGACGAGCTCGAAGCGCTCGTCGGCGAGCCGCACCAAGTGCAGCCGCAGCATCGGCGGGTCCGCCGGGTCGAAGTGCTCGCGCAGGTCGGCGGCGAGGAGGCCCTCGAAGGCTTCGTCCTGCGCTTCGCCCGCGAGGTGGCCGAGGTCGGTGCAGGCGTACGGCAGCCGCAGCCCGTCGATGACGAGCTGGACGAGACGGCCGTCGGCGTCCGGGACGAACGCGGTGCGCAGGGCCGCGTGCCGGTCGAGGACCGCCTGTCCGGCCGCCCGCATCCGCTCGGCGTCGACCGGGCCGAACAGGTGGAGCGTGTACTGCTCCTGGTAGGTGTCGAAGGAGTCGCCGCCGGGGACGGTGCCGGGCAGCTGGCTGTGGAAGAGGATGCCGGACTGGACGGGTGAGGTCGGCCAGATCTCGGCCAGTCCGGGATGGCGCCGCTCCCACCCGTCGATGTCGGCCTGCGTGACGGCGGCCAGCGGGACGTCGGAGGGAGTGAGGCCGCCCGCGCCGGCCCGGCCGGTGTGCCGGGCCAGTGCGCCGAGGGCCTGGCACCACAGGTCGGCCAGCTCGTGCACGGCCTCGGGGGCGAGCACGCCCTCGGGGGCGGCGAACCGGGCGCTCAGGCGCGGGCCCTGCGCGGTGTCGGTGACGGCGGCGTTGATGTCGAGCTCGGCGAGCGCGGGCATACGGGGGTCGTGGGCGGCGTCCAGGACCTCCAGGTCGGCCACGTCGTGGGCCTGGGTGAAGCCGAGCCCGCGCAGCTCGGCGGGCATGTCCGCGGCCGTGGAGAACCGGCCGAGGTAGTTGAAGGAGACCTGCCCGCCCGGGTAGGGGGCCAGGGACAGCGCGGTGTCCGGGTTGAGATGGCGCAGCAGGCCGTAGCCGATACCCTTGTCCGGGATCGCGCGCAGCTGCTCCTTGACGGCCTTGACGGCGCGCCCGGCCGCGGGGCCGCCCGCGAAGGCGTCCGCCAGGTCGGTGTCCGCGAGGTCGAGGCGCACGGGGTAGACGCTGGTGAACCAGCCGACCGTACGGCTCAGGTCGGCGCCCGGAGCGGCGGCCTCCTCGCGGCCGTGGCCCTCCAGGCGGATCAGGGCCGAGGGCTCCCGCACGCCGCGCGCCTGCCGCCAGCGGGTCAGCGCCAGGGCGAGGGCGGCGAGGAGCCCGTCGTTGACCTCGCCGTGGAAGGCGGCGGGCAGCTCGGTCAGCACGGCCTCGGTGACGTCCGCGGGCAGTTCGACGCGCGTCTCGCGCACCGTGGCCCGCACGTCCACGTCCGGGTCGACGCGCCGGGCGCCGAGGAGCGGGTCGGGGCCGTCCACGACGGATCGCCACAGGTCGAGTTCGGCCACCCGGCCGGGGCTCGCGGCCTCCTCGGCGAGGGCGTGCGCCCAGCGCCGTACCGAGGTGCCCACGGCGGGCAGCCGCGGGGTGCGGCCGGCGCGCACCTGGCTCCAGGCGGCCGCGAGGTCCGGCAGGAGGACGCGCCAGGACACGCCGTCGACGACCAGGTGGTGCAGGACGACGAGCAGCCGCCCGGCCGTCTGCGGTCCGGCGTCGAACCACACGAACTGGGCGACCACGCCGGTGGCCGGGCTCAGCCGGCCGGCCGCCGCGTCGAGTTCGGCCAGGAGCAGGGTGCGCCAGGCGTCGGGCCGCTGCGCCCAGTCGCCGTCGCACGCGACGCGCCGCAGCAGGGGCGCGGGGTCCACGGTGCCGGGTGCGGCGACCGCCAGGCCGCCGTCGCCTTCCTCGACCAGGCGGCAGCGCAGCAGGTCGTGCCGGTCGAGGACCGCGGCGAGGGTCCCGGTCAGGCCCGCCTCGTCGATGTCCTGGGGCAGGTCGAGGACCATTGTCTGCAGGAACCGGTCGAAGCCGGGGCCCAGGTCCCCCAGCCAGCGCGCGACCGGCAGCAGCGGCATCCGGCCGGTGCCGCCGCCGTCCAGCTCCTCCAGGGCCGGTGCCGCGCCCCGCTGGTCGGCGGCCGCCTCCGCCAGGCGGGAGACGGTGCGGCAGGCGAAGACCTGCCGGGAGCTGATCTCCAGGCCCTGGGCGCGGGCCCGCGAGACCAGTTGCAGGGACTGGATGCTGTCGCCGCCCAGCGTGAAGAAGTCGTCGTCGACGCCGACCCGGTCGACCGCGAGGACCTCGGCGAACAGCCGCGCCAGCGCTTCCTCGGCCGCCGAGTCCGGCGCCCGGTAGGCGGTCTCCTGGGCCGGCGGTTCGGGCAGGGCCGCCTTGTCCACCTTGCCATTGGGGGTCAGCGGCAGCCGGTCGAGCACCAGGACGCGCGCCGGGACCATGAACTCCGGCAGCCGCGCGGCCGCGAAAGCCCGCAGCTCTCCGGGCGCGAACCCGGCGTCGAGGGCCAGGTGCCCGGTTCCGCGGCCCGCCTGCTCCTCCGCTTCGGCCTCGGCGGGCACGACGTACCCGATGAGCTGCGTACCCCGGCTGCCGTGCGCCCCGCCGGCGTCGCCGGGCTCGTGTGTGTCGTAGGTGTCGTAGGTGTCGTACGTGGTGACGACGGCGTGCGCCACTCGCGGGTGGGCCGCGAGCGCCGCCTCGACCTCGCCGGTCTCGATGCGCAGGCCCCGGACCTTCACCTGGTCGTCGGAGCGCCCCAGGTACTCCAGCTGGCCGTCGTCGCCCTGGCGCACGATGTCGCCGGTGCGGTACATCAGCGCGCCGGCGGGGCCGAACGGGTCGGCGAGGAACCGGGCCGCGGTGAGGCCGGGGCGGTTCAGATAGCCGCGGGCCAGGCTGGGGCCCGCCACATACAGCTCGCCCGCCGTGCCCGGCGCCACCTGGCCGAGGCGCTCGTCGAGCACATAGAGGCGGGAGCCCGCGACGGGCGTGCCGATCGGGACCCGGTGGGAGTCCAGGGGGGTGCTGAGGGCGGCGCAGACGGTGGTCTCGGTGGGCCCGTAGGCGTTGACGAAGCGGCGGCCGGTGCCCCACTGGGCGGCCAGCCGGGGCGGGCACGCCTCGCCGCCGACGATGAGGCTGCCGAGGCCGGTGAGCTTCGCGGGCGCGTCGGCGGGCAGGGTGGTCACCACCGCGGGCGGCAGCGTGGCGTGGGTGACGCGGCTGTCGGCGAGCAGGTGGGCGAGGTCGTCGCCGACGGGGCGCGCCTGCTCGGGCACGACCAGGGCCGCGCCGTTGGTGAGGGCCATCAGCGCGTCCCACACCGCGGCGTCGAAGCTCGGCGAGGAGAACTGCAGGACGCGGGCCCCGGGGGTGATGTCGAAGTGCTCGCGGTGCGTCGCACGCAGCGCGGCGAGCCCGCCGTGGGTGACGGCGACGCCCTTGGGCAGGCCGGTGGAGCCCGAGGTGTAGATGACGTACGCGCTGTTGGCCACCGCGGCGCCGGACCGGTCGGCGTCGGTCGGCGGGGAGGGGTCCGCCGCTGCGAGCTCGGCCGCGGACTCCGCCGTGTCCAGGCTCAGGACGGGCGCGTCCAGTGCGGGGATCTGCCCGGTGGTGGCCGTGTCGGACAGGACGAGGGCGGCTTTCGAGTCCGCCACCATGAAGGCGAGCCGCTCGGCGGGGTAGTCCGGGTCCAGCGGGAGATACGCGCCGCCCGCCTTGAGCACCGCCAGCGCCGAGGCCCAGAAGCGCGGCGACTGCCGCAGCGCGACGCCGACGATCGACTCCCGACCCACACCGCGCGCGACGAGCAGCCGCGCCAGCCGGTTCGCCCGCGCGTCCAGCTCCCGGTATGTCAGTTGTTCCGTACCGAACACCACGGCCACCGCGTCCGGCGACGCGGCTGCCTGTCGTTCGAACAGCTCGGAGAACGTCGCCATCGGCATTTCCGCGGTCAACTCGGAATCCAACATTCCAGAAGCTCCTATCTGCCTTGCCAGTCGGCCCCGCCGGCGGATGGGACCACCGCAACCCTTACTCGTGAACACCCGTATACGCACCTGTTCAGTTGCCTTGTCCGGGCAACGGGACACACCTGTCCGGCGCGGCCGCTGAGCACCCGGCAAGGAACAGGACAGATTTCCCGGGAATCGGCAACGCGGTGCGGCGGGCACGGCGCGCGGCAGGCGCGAGGGGAATCCAGGAATACGGAGGGCACACCGCCGTGAATTCACCGCGATTCCGTGCGCCCGGGATTATCGACCGCCGCACCAGAAGCAGCAGGAGACGACATCAAGCCACGTCCGCCCCAGTGGAACCGGCCGGACCGCCGACAATGACCGGCTCCCCCGCAGAACGGAGCGGAATCCTCCGCCTGCGGCGCAGGGGAGGCGGACTTCCGACGCGGAAAAGCGGCCGGGGATGCCTGATTCCCCATCAGGTCGCACACGGCGGCGGCACCGGGAAAACGCCGCGGCCGGAATGGCGCGCAGAACCTGCGGCCTACTCCGCCCGCTACCGCTTCCGCCGCCCGGGGGCGCGCCGGGCGACCCGGATCCCGCATGTCATGAACTCGAAAAAAGCCGGGCGCGGCACACCCGGATCCGCTCGGAGGGCGCTCTTCCGGAGAATCGCCGGGCGGTTTCCGGAAACACCTCCCGCCGCGGTTACGCTCGCGGGAGTGCCAGCCGCACGGCCGCCCCCGTCACCGCCGGTTGAACACGGCGCCGCCGGCGTCCGTACCCGGGGGCGGAACCCGTCCGCCACACGAACGGAAACACGCCATGAGCCACCCCCTCACCTCCCGCAGGTCGGTCCTCGCCGCCGCCGGCCTGGCCGGGCTCGCCGGCACCCTCAGCGCCTGCGGGGACTCGGACGACGACAGCCCCGGCGAGGACGCGCAGAAGTCGCCGGACACCCAGGAGTCACCGGAGAGCGGGGACGACAGCGGAGACGGAGACGAAGACAGCGACGGCGGCGACGGCGACGGCGACGAGGGCGGCGCCGAGCTCGGGCAGGCCGCCGACATCCCCGAGGGCGGCGGCCAGGTCTTCAAGGACCGGAAGGTCGTCGTCACACAGCCCCGCAAGGGCGAGTTCAAGGGCTACTCGGCGACCTGCACCCACCAGGGCTGCCTGGTGAAGGAGGTGGCGGACGGCACCATCAACTGCGCCTGCCACGGCAGCAAGTTCGACATCGCGGACGGCAGCGTGCGGACCGGCCCCGCGACCCGCTCACTCCCGACCCGTGACGTCACGGTGCGGGACGGCACCCTCCGGCTGGACTGAGCCGGAGCCGCCCTCCGGCCGGGCCCAGCAGCGGATCACGTCGTCCGCCGCGGTGACGGTCGAGACCAGCGCCAGGGTGTGCCGGATGACCGCGCGGGCGTAGTCGGGGGGCACTCCGGCGACGGCGTCGGCCGGGACCACGGCGGTGTACCCGAGGTTGACCGCGTCGAAGACCGCGTTGGGGATCGCCACGTTCACCGACACGCCCGCCACGACGAGCGTGCGCACCCCCAGGTTCCGCAGCAGCGCGTCGACGTCCGTCCCGGCGAGGGGCGAGAGGCCGTGCAGCCGCCGGACGACGAGGTCCTGGGCCGCGACCGGGATCGGGTCGGCGACCCGGACCGCGTCGCTGCCGGCGAGCTGCTGGACGGGAAGCCGCCCGGCGGCGCGGAAGAGGCGCGCGTTCCGGCTGGCGCCCCGGCCGTCCGGGCGGCGTTCGGCGACGGCGTGCAGCACCTGGGCGCCGGCCGCGTGCGCCGCGGCGGCCAGCCGGGCGATCCGCTCCAGGGCGCCGGAGGCACGTACCTCGTCCGCGAGTTCGGGCAGCGCGCTGTTGTCCCCCACCACACCGCGCTGGCACTCGACGGTGAGCAGTGCCGTGGTGGCGGGCTCCAGCAGCGCCGCGAGCGCGCCGTCGGTCTCCTGCGTGGCCATGGCGCCGCACGATAGGGCCCATTGCGCGAGGCCGGAAGACGGCGGAGGATTCCCGGCAGAACTTTCTGACGGAGTATCAGTTGTCGTACGGGTCGGCAGCGGCACCGGGGAGGGCGGAACCCATGGCTGTCACGGAGCAGCGGCGCGGCCGCCGGATCATGATGACACCGCAGGAGCTGGACGCGTTCCTGACCCGGCAGCGCACCTGCCGGGCCGCGACGGTCGGCGCCGACGGCGCGCCGCACGTGGGAGCGCTGTGGTTCTGCTGGCACGGCGGCTCGCTGTGGCTGTACTCGCTGGTCCGCAGCAGGCGGTGGGCCCAGTTGCTGCGCGACCCCCGGCTGGCGGTGGTCGTGGACGACGGCCTGGAGTACGGGGAGTTGCGCGGCGCCGAGCTGTCCGGGCGCGCGGTGCGGGTGCGCGAGGCACCGCGTACCGGCGCGCCGTGCCCGGAGCTGGCGGCGCCCGAGCGGCTGTTCGCCCGCAAGTACTTCGGCGGGGACCGGATGCCGCACGACGGTCGCCACGGATGGCTGCGGCTGACGCCGGACCGCACCCTCTCCTGGGACTTCCGCAAGCTGTGAGGCGTGCCGCCTCAGCCGTCGCGGCGGGCGCGGGCCGGGCGGGCGGCGGCGGTGAGGGCGTCGGCCAGCGGCGCGGTGTCGGCCGGGCCGAGGGTGGAGACCGTCACCCGGAGGCCCGGCGGGGAGGCGAGCCGGTAGCGCGCGCCGGGAGCCACCGCCCAGCCCTGGTGCAGCAGCCGCGCCACCGCTCCGGTCTCGTCGGGCACCGGCAGCCACACGTTCATACCGCTGCGCCCGCGGCCCTCGACTCCCCGCTCGGCCAGCGCGCCGAGCAGCGCCTCCCGGCGCCGTCCGTACGCGCGGGCCACCCGGCCGGGCACGACGGTGCCGGACTCCCACAGGTGCGCGACCGCGTGCTGGAGCAGATGGCTGACCCAGCCGGGGCCGAGCCGCTGGCGCCCCCGCACCCGGTCGACGGTGAGCCGGTCCCCGGCGAGCAGAGCGAGGCGGATGTCGGGGCCGTACGCCTTGGCCGTGGAGCGGGCCAGCGCCCAGTGTTCGGTCGCGCCCGCCAGCGGGTGCAGGGGCAGGTCGACGATGCCGTGGCCGTGGTCGTCCTCGACCAGCAGGGTGCGGGGCCGGGCGGCGAGCACGGCGCGCAGTTCGCGGGCGCGGGCGGCCGAGACCGCGGCACCGGTCGGGTTCTGCGCGCGGCAGGTGAGGACGGCGGCCCGCGCGCCCTCCCGCAGGGCGCGCTCCAGCTCGCCGGCGAGCGGCCCCTCGTCGTCGACGGCGACCGGGACCGGTCGCAGGCCCAGCGCGGGCACCAGGTCCAGCAGGCTGCTCCAGCCCGGGTCCTCGACGGCGACGGAGTCGCCGGGGCGCAGATGTGCGTCGAGCACGCGCTCGATGGCGTCCAGCGCGCCGGAGGTGACGGCCAGGTCCCCGGCCGGGACCCCGTCCGCCGCCAGCGAGGCGCGGGCCAGCTCCGCGAGTCCGGGCTCGACGGCCGGCGCCCCGTACAGCACCGGGCGGCGGCCGACGCGCTCCGCCGCGGCGGCCAGCGCGGCGCCGAGGGGCGGCAGCAGGGCGGGGTCCGGGTTTCCGGTGGCGAGGTCCCGGGCGTCCGCGGGGGCTTCGAGGCCGAGCGACTCGCGCGGGGTGCTGGCGGGCCGGGAGCGCACCCGGCTGCCGCGCCGCCCCGCTGTCTCGATGACCCCGCGCTCGCGCAGCGTGCGGTACGCGGCCGCCACGGTGTTCGGGTTGACGCCCAGCTCCCCCGCCAACTCCCGTACGGGCGGCAGCACATGGCCCGGCGGCAGGGTGCCCTCGCCGACGCCCCGCTCCACGCTCGCGGCGATCTCCGCTGCGCGACTCCCCTCGATCCTGTATTCTCCTAGCACAAAGCAAATTATGTACTAGTGCAAAATACGATGCAAGGGGAGGCACCGTGTCCACCGCCGAGATCCCGCACGACACCCCCGAGAGCTATCCCAGGACCGCGCGCACCACTCCCACCCGGGCCCGCGAGCGCGCCACGTACGACCGCGCGTTCGTGCACGGGGTGCTCGACGAGGGCTATCTGTGCCACCTGGCCTTCGTCCGGGAGGGTGCGCCCGTCTGCCTCCCGATGCTGTACGCCCGGGTGGACGAGCGGCTGTACATACACGGCTCCACGGGCGCCCGGCCGCTGCGCGAGGCGGGCGAGGCCGACCCCGGCCTGCCGGTCTGCGTCACGGTCACCCATGTCGACGGCCTGGTGCTGGCCAAGTCCGTGTTCCACCACTCCGTCAACTACCGCTCGGTCGTGGTCCACGGCCACGCGTGCGCGGTGACGGACGAGGAGGAGCGGTCGACGGCGCTGGACGCGCTGACGAACTCGGCCGTGCCGGGCCGCGCCGACGACTCGCGCCGGGGCAGCCCCAAGGAGCTGGCGGCCACCGCCGTGCTCCGGATCGACCTGGAGGAGGTCTCGGCGAAGTCCCGTACGGGCGGCCCCAACGACGAGCCGGAGGACCTCGACCTCCCGTACTGGACGGGCGTGCTCCCCGTCGCGACCGCGTACGGCGAGCCGGTTCCGGCCGACTACCTCGCCCCCGGCGTCCCGGTGCCCGGCTACCTCACCGCGCGCGGCCGCAGGCTGCGCTGACGCCTCGTGCGCGTGCGCCCGGCGCGGGGGCGCGTCCTCCCGGGGCCCGACAGGAGGGGCCCGGGTCACCTCACCGGCTGCAGCCGCAGCGCGAGGCGGTCGGTGTCCACGCCGGACCGCCGCAGCACCTCGGCGGCGCGGCACTCGCCGTCGGCCAGGACGCCGGCGAAGAGGTCCACCCCCTCGGCGTGCGGGGCGCCCCGGTCCCGCGCCCGCTCGCGGGCGAGCCGCAGCGCCGCGGTCGCGCTGGGCGACCAGCCCGGCACACCGCCGGGCTGGTCGGCGATGGCGGGAACCGCGCCCGAGTCCTCCACGCTGCTCTGCCAGCGCAGGCCGTAGCCGATGCTGCGCTGGACGAGGTAGCCGAGCAGTCTGCCCACCCGGGGGCCCGGATCGCCGGGATCGCCCGGGTCACGGCCGTCGAGCAGCTCCCACACCTCGCGGTCCGACTCCAGCAGGCTGTGCAGCAGATGCGCCGTGTCGATCTGACGGTCACCGTCGCGGGCCGCGCGCCGGCGCGCGGCAGCCACCGTCGCGGCGAGGGCGTCGCTGATCTGCTCTCCGACTCCCTCGCCGACCGGGCCGCCGGGAGGTGTAGAACTCTGCACCAGGCCACCACATCACGGACACCGGCTCGGGGGCATCGGCGCTCCGTGGCATATGCTCGTCCCCCAGCAGTTGGGCACAGTTGTCCGACTTCTCCTCCCTGGGGAGGAGAAGAGCCCGCCGCCTGCCCTCACCCGTCCCGCACCCGCGACGCTGGGCAACCA
>NZ_JAAKZZ010000114.1 GCF_011045075.1 Streptomyces boncukensis | reverse complement strand
CACCAACCCCCTCGCCGCGGTCGCGGCGTAGGCGGCCGCGGCGAGGGGGTTGGTGCGGGCGGTGAGGGTGGTGACTGCGGCGACCGTGCCGAGAGCGGCGAGCGGGGCGCGGGGAGTGCCGCCCTGGGCCTCGTCGCGCGAGACGAGGGTCACCGCGTAGGTGTGCGCGGCCAGGGTGAGGGCGGCCCCGAGCGCGCCCCCGGGGCGGTGCGCCGGGCCATGACCTGCGGATCCTGGTCCTGCGGGTCTTGGTCCTGCGGATCTTGGTCCTGCGGGTCTTGCTGGGTCGGGGCTGCCCCTTTCGGCGCGTCGCAGTCTGCGGCTGCTCTGCAGCTGATCGCGCCCCGCGGCGAAGCCGCTCATGGGCAGGGCCCCGCGCCCCTCCGGGCACCAGCTGCTCGCCGCGAACCCTTGTGCGCCGCAAGGGGCGGGGCGCTCGCCGGAGGCGGGGCGCTCCGCGCTCCGGGGGGCCGCCGTGGCGCCCAGCAGGAGGTCGAGGGCGCGGGCCGTCGCCATCGCCGCGGGGCCCGCCGGGGTGTGCTTCAGCCGCAGGTCGTACGCCCAGACCGTGGCCGCCAGCGCGGTGGCGCAGGTCAGCGCCGGGCGGCCGGCCCGCGCCGCCAGGGCGAGGCCGGCGGCGGTGAGTCCCGTGGCCGCCGCGAGGGCGGCCGGCGGGGCGATGCGGCCGGACGGCAGCGGGCGCTCCGGGCGCTCCACGGCGTCCGTGTCCCGGTCGGCCCAGTCGTTGAGGGCCATGCCCGCCTCGTACAGGCACAGCGAGGACGCCGCCGCCAGCACCGTCCCCCGGTGCGGGGCGCGGCCCGCTGCGGCGGCGCCGGCCAGCGCGTCCCCGGGCACCGTGCACACCGCCGGGACGCGCAGCAGTTCGGCCCAGGCCGCCGCGTACGCCGCACCCCGGCTCACGCGCGGACCTCCGGGGCGAGCCGGTCCGCCAGCCCGCGCAGCGCGCGCCACTGGTCGGACAGCGCGCCGGGGCCGCTGTCCGGGTCCTTGAAGTAGAAGCCGAGGCCGTCCACAGGCCCGGTCAGGCCCGCCTCGTGGGCGCGGGCCAGCAGCCGGGCGAGGTCCAGGACGAGCGGCGCGGCGAGCGCCGAGTCGCAGCCCTGCCAGATCGTCTGGAGGACCATGCGGGAGCCGAGGAAGCCGTCGAACGCGATGTGGTCCCAGGCGGTCTTCCAGTCGCCCAGCGCCGGCACGTCGTCGATGTGCACCTCGCCGTCGGGGGCTTCGCCGAGGGTGTCGGCGAGGACCCGGGCCTTGCCCGCGTTCTTGGCCGCCGCCGCGGCCGGGTCGGCGAGGGCCGCGCCGTCCCCGCCGCCCAGCAGGTTGGTGCCGGACCACGCCCGTACGGCCAGCGCGCGCTGCGCGAACATCGGGGCGAGGACGGAGCGCAGGAGGGTCTGCCCGGTCTTGCCGTCCTGCCCGGCGTGCGGGACGGCCGCGGTGCGGGCCGCCTCGGCGAGGCGCGGGTGGCGCAGCCCGGTGGAGGGGGTGAAGTTGACGTACGGACAGCCGGCGCGGAGCGCGGCGGCCGCGTAGCGGGAGCTGGCCGGGAGCGGGTCCTCGGCGGTGAGCGGCCGGGCGGGGGCCGGTTCGGTGCTGGCGACGTTGACGACGACGGTGCGGGCGAGTCCGCGGCGGCGGGTGAAGTCGGTCAGGTCCCGGGCGAGCGCTTCGACGGCCTCGTCCTCCGGCCGGGGGTCGTGGGGGCCGCTGGGCCCGCCCGGACGGATCTCCGCGTCGGCGGCGGCCAGCTCGGCGCGGACGGCGGTGGGGAGGCCGTGCGGCAGCACGCCGGCCTCGGCGAGCGTCTCGGCGCGCTTGGGCAGCGGGCAGGGGACGGTGTCGTGGCCGCCGATGACGAAGGTGTCCAGGGGTGGGAGTGCGGCGTTCGCGAAGGGGGCGGTTTCGGTGACCATGCCGGTGGGGTTGTGCAGGCCGGCGGCCAGGGCCGCCGCGCCCGCGATGGTGGTGGTCGCTACGGAGCCCCTGGCTCCGATCAGCCAGAGTCCGGTGTGGGTGGTGCCGTTCACGCTTCCTCCCTGTGTGTTCGGGGCGCCCCGGCGCGGTGCGCGGAGGGGCGGAGCCGGCGTACCCCGCCCCTCCGCGCTCGCCCGCCGACCGGGCCCCCTCGGACCGGACGCGGGCGGTTCCTGGGCGTCCGAGGAGCGGCCTCGCTACCGGTGCCCCTCCTCTCGGTCTTCCCCTCGGCTTCCTGGCAGTTCCTTCAGGCGTACGTTGCGGAACTCGACCTCGTCGTCCTCGCCGTGGTTCTGGAGGCCGATGTATCCGTCTCTCAGGCTGCGCTGCGGATCGGTGTTGGTGAAGTCGTTGATGAGCCTCCCGTTGAGGAAGATGCGCAGACGCTCGCCCTCGACACGGAGTTCGAAGGTGTTCCACTCCCCCGGCGGGTTGAGCGCCTTGTCGCGCTGGGCCAGGTCGGCGGACTGGAAGCCGTAGACGGCCCCGGTGGTGCGGTCGGGCGCGTCGGTCGCGTCGATCTGGACCTCGTAGCCGTTGTCGACGGCCGACCAGGGGTCGTCGCCGGCGGGGAAGCCGACGAAGACGCCGGAGTTGTCGTCGCCGTCCTCGCTCGCCATCCGCCAGTCGAGCTTCAGCGTGTACGCGCCCAGCTTCTGCCGCTCGTACCAGAGCAGGCCCATGCCGCCGCGCGTGGTCAGGGTGCCCTCGCCGGTCTCCTCGAAGGAGCCGGGCCCCGCCTGCTTCCAGCCGTCGAGGCCGGTCGTGGCGTCGTAGACCGGGGTGTAGCCGCGCTCGGGCCGGCAGTCGGCGCGGGCCGCTCCGGTCGCGTAGCGGATGCCGCCCAGCAGGTGGCGGCGGAAGGCGCCGTCGGCGAACGACTCCTTGGTGTGGCCGCCCCCGGTGTAGAACGCGCGTCCGCCGTCGTACTCCTGGCACCAGGCGATGGGGTGGTCCCCGCCCATGGTGCCGCCCTCGTAGGAGTCCTCGTCGAGGGTGGCGAGGACGCGGGCGTGCGGGCGTGGGCTGGAGCGGTAGTTATACCACTCGTCGGTTCGCTCCCACTCCGTCCCCAGGTGCGAGGTGGCCGGATGGGCGCGGTCGGCGACCCGGACGGTGGCGGGCTGGATGTGCGGGTGGGAGTCGAAGTACGCGCCCGCGAGCCCGCCGTACCAGGGCCAGTCGTACTCGGTGTCGGCGGCGGCGTGTACGCCGACGTATCCGCCGCCGCCCTGGATGTAGCCCTCGAACGCGGCCTGCTGCCGCTCGTCGAGGACGTCGCCGGTGGTGGAGAGGAAGACCACCGCGTCGTACGCGGCCAGCCGCTCCGGGGTGAACGCGGCGGCGTCCTCCGTGGCGTCCACCCCGAAGCCGTGCTCGGCGCCGAGGTCGTGGACCGCGGCGACGCCGTCGGGGATGGAGTCGTGCCGGAAGCCCGCGGTCTTGGAGAACACCAGGACCTGGGGGTCCTCCTGACCGCCGGAGCCGCCGGGCGGGCGGTCGGCGGCCTGGCCGGGAAGCGCCACGGCTCCCGCCAGCAGCGCCGCCACGGCGACGGCGGCCATGCGTCCGTGTCTCATTCTCATCCCTCCTTCCCCTCTCCTCCTGTGGTCACCGTGAAGCTGTCGAGGTCGAGGAGCGCGCCGTCGCCGCCGGTGACGACCAGATAGAGCTCGCTCGTCCCGGAGGGCGGGTCGGTGAGCGCCGTGCCGGCCTCGGCCCAGTCGGCGCCCGCGGCGGCCTGCGCGGTGCCCAGCAGCCGGCCGTCCGGCGCGCCCGCGCGGACCTCCACGGCCGCGTCGGTCGCCTCGGCCGCCGCCTTGACCCGCGCCGTGAGCCGGGTGACGTCGCTCAGCTCGTAGGGCGTGAACGAGATCCACTGGCCGTCGCCGAGGCCGGTGACGGCCTTGCCGCCCTCGGCGCCGTCCGCGCCGCCCGCCGCGACGCCTTCGGCCGCGGTGCTGAAGTGCTCGGCCTGCCGGTGCCGGGGCTGCAGCTTGCTCTGGTCGTGGCTGGTGAGCGGGGGCTGGCCGCCCCCGCCGCCGTCGGTGTACTGGGCGTCGAAGATGCCGAAGATGTCGGCGTTGGGGTCGTGGTCGCCGTCCGACTGGGTCTTGATGGTGCCCTCGCAGCCCTTCGCCGAGGTCAGCGGGTGGCCGTGGGTGTCGTGGCCGAGGATGTAGTTCACCTCGACCCGGGAGCAGTCGATCTCGGAGTCCTCCGGGTCGGTGACCTTCACCTTGAAGGGCACCTCGTCGCCGAACCCGAAGGGCTGCCCGTCGGCGGGCAGCTCCAGCTCGACGGTCGGCGCGGTGTTGCCGACGGTGATGCGCACGCTGGCGCTGCCGGTGCGGCCCGAGGGGTCCTCGGCGGTGAGCGTGCCGGTGTAGGTGCCGTTCTCCTGGTAGGTGTGGGTGGGGTCGGCCTCGTCCGAGGTGGTGCCGTCGCCGAAGTCCCAGCGCAGGGTGAGGTCGTCGCCGTCGGCGTCGCTGGTGCCGGCCGAGGAGAAGGAGACCTGGAGCGGGGACTGGCCGCTGGTCACATCGGCCTCGGCGGCGGCGAGCGGGGTGTGTCCCTCGGTGGCGTTCTCGATCCGGTAGAGGGCGGAGTTCTCGTCCCCGGCGAAGTAGCCGGTGCCGTAGTCGAGGACGTAGAGCGCGCCGTCGGGCCCGAACTCCATGTCCATGACCTGCGTGCCCTCCCAGGGGAAGTCGTTGATCGCGCCGACCCCGCCGTCGCCCGTCTGCTCGATACGCTTGATCCACTTGCGGCCGAACTCCCCTGCGAAGAAGTCCCCGTCGTACTCCTCGGGAAACTTCACGACCGAGTCCAGCTTGTCGTCGTAGCGGTAGACCGGGCCGCCCATGGGCGACTCGGAGCCGTCGCCGAACTCCGGCACGGAGGGGCCGTCGTACGGGATCCAGGCGGGCTGGGCCGGGGGCAGCCGGGTCAGCCCGGTGTTGTGCGGGGACTCGTTGCGCGGCGCGGAGCAGTCGAACTTCTCGCCGGACTCGCCCGTGGCGAAGTCGTAGTCCGTGTAGGCGTCGTTCTTGCCGGTGCAGTACGGCCAGCCGTAGTTGCCCGGACGGGTGACGCGGTCGAACTCGACCTGCCCGGAGGGGCCCCTGGCGGGGTCGGCGGCCCCGGCGTCCGGCCCGTAGTCGCCGACGTAGATGGTGCCGGTCGGCTTGTCGACGGTCATCCGGAAGGGGTTGCGGAAGCCCATGGCGTAGATCTCGGGCCGGGTCTTCGCGGTGCCGGGCTTGAAGAGGTTGCCGTGCGGGATCCGGTACGAGCCGTCCTTCCTGACCTTGATCCGCAGGATCTTGCCGCGCAGGTCGTTGGTGTTGGCGGCGGAGCGCTGCGCGTCGAAGGCGGGGTTGCGCTCGGCGCGCTCGTCGATGGGGGTGTAGCCCTCGGACTGGAAGGGGTTGGTGTCGTCCCCGGTCGACAGCAGCAGATTGCCCTTGGCGTCGAACGCGATGTCGCCGCCGACGTGGCAGCAGGTGCCGCGGCTGGCCGGAACGTCGAGGATCTTCTGCTCGCTCGCCTTGTCGAGGGTGCCGTCCTTCTTCAGCACGAAGCGGGAGAGCCGGTTGACGCCGTCGAACTCCTCGAAGTCCTCCGGGGTGCCGCTGTCGGGCGCGTCGCCGTCCGGGGTGTCCAGCTCGGGCGCGTAGTAGAGGTAGACGAAGCGGTTCTTGGTGAAGCGCGGATCGACGCCGACGCCCTGCAGGCCCTCCTCGTCGTGGTCGTAGACCGGGATCTCGCCGGCGACCCTGGTGCTGCCGGCCGGGTCCGTGAGCCGGACGGTGCCGTCGCGGGAAGTGTGCAGGACGGAGCGGTCGGGCAGCACGGCGAGCGTCATGGGCTCGCCGGTCTCCTCCACCCCCTTGGCGAGGGTGACCTGCTGGAAAGCGGTGTCCTCCCCGGACGGGGTGCTGTGCGGGGAGGGCGCGGCCTGCGTGGCCGGTGCGCCGAGGGCCAGGGTGCCCCCGGCGAACAGGGCCGTGGCGAGGGCGGCGCATCGGGTGCGGAGCCTGCTGCGGGGTGATGATCTGCTGTGCACGCGTCTCCTCCTGGGAAGGGAAGGGCCGGCGCGCGCCGTCGCGCCCGTACCGGGGGCCCGTGGAGGGGGGGCGGCCCGTGATCCGGTACACGTCACTTTCTCGGTGGGGTCGAGCGGATCAGTTTCCGAAGGCCGCGTCGAACGAGGTCTCCGGGGGGTCGTAGTCGTATGCCTTCAGCCGCTGGAGCGCCTCCGGCGCGCCGGAGAGCCGGTCCATGCCCGCGTCCTCCCACTCCACCGACACCGGGCCCGCGTAGCCGATGGCCCGGAGCATGCGGAAGACGTCCTCCCACTGCACATCGCCGTGGCCGGCCGAGACGAAGTCCCAGCCGCGGCGCGGATCGCCCCAGGGCAGGTGGGAGCCCAGCCGGCCGTTCCGGCCGTCCAGCCGCTTGCGTGCCTCCTTGCAGTCGACGTGGTAGATGCGGTCCCGGTAGTCGTAGAGGAACCCGGCGGGATCCAGGTCCTGCCACACGAAATGGCTCGGGTCGAAGTTCAGGCCGAACGCGGGGCGCCGCCCCACCGCGTCCAGCGCGCGCTGCGTCGTCCAGTAGTCGTAGGCGATCTCGCTGGGGTGCACCTCGTGTGCGAAGCGCACGCCCTCCGCGTCGAACACGTCCAGGATCGGGTTCCAGCGCTCGGCGAAGTCCGCGTAGCCGCGCTCGATCATCGCGGGCGGCACCGGCGGGAACATCGCCACCAGATGCCAGATGGACGACCCGGTGAAGCCGATGACGGTGCGCACGCCGAGCGCCGCCGCGGCGCGCGCGGTGTCCTTCAGCTCCGCCGCCGCCCGTTGCCGTACGCCCTCCGGGTCGCCGTCGCCCCAGATGCGGGGGGCGACGATGGCCTGGTGGCGCTCGTCGATGGGACTGTCGCAGACGGCCTGCCCGGTGAGGTGGTTGGAGACGGCCCAGCACTCCAGGCCGTACTTCTCCAGCAGCCGGCGCCTCCCGGCCACGTAGTCCGGCTCGGCCAGCGCCCGGTCCACCTCGAAGTGGTCTCCCCAGCAGGCGAGTTCCAGTCCGTCGTAGCCGAAGTCGCGGGCCAGCCGGCAGACCTCCTCCAGCGGCAGGTCGGCCCACTGGCCGGTGAAGAGGGTGAACTTGCGTGCCACGGTGGCCTCCTAGGGCAGGGGGACGGGCGTGTAGACGCTGTTCTTCGCCGCGCTGTCCTCCACCGCCGCCAGCACCCGCTGCACCTGGAGCCCGTCGGCGAACGAGGGCTCAGGGTCGGTCCCGGCGGCGATGGCCCGGAGCAGATCGCGGGCCTGATGGACGAAGGTGTGTTCGTATCCGAGTCCGTGGCCCGGCGGCCACCACGCCTCAAGATACGGATGATCGTGCTCCGTGACGAGGATCCGGCGGAACCCGGACTCGGCCGCGTCGGCCGTTTGGTCGTGGTACTCCAGTTCGTTCAGCCGCTCCAGATCGAAGGCCAGCGAGCCCAGGGTGCCGTTCAGCTCGACCCGCAGCGCGTTCTTCCGTCCGGCGGCGACCCTGCTGACCTCGAATGACGCCAGCGCCCCGGAGGCGAGCCGGCCGGTGAACAGCGCCGCGTCGTCCACGGTGACGGCGCCGGTCCGGATATCGGCTCCGGACCCGCCGGAGCCGCCGGACGCGCCGGACCCGCCGGGCAGCGGGCGCTCGCGGACGAACGTCTCGGTCTGCGCGGAGACGCCGGTCAGCGGCGCGTCGGCGAGGTGCTGGGCGAGGTCGACGGCGTGCGCGCCCAGGTCCCCCAGCGCGCCGGAGCCCGCCAGCTCCCGGCGCAGCCGCCAGGCGAGCGGGAAGTCCGGGTCCACCAGCCAGTCCTGGAGATAGCTGATCCGCACATGCCGCAGGGTGCCGATGCGGCCCTGGGCCACCATCCGGCGGGCCAGCGCCAGTGCGGGCGTACGGCGGTAGTTGAAGCCGACCATGGCCAGCTGCCCGCGCTCCCGCGCCGCGCGCGCCGCCTCGGCCATGGCCTCGGCCTCGGCGACCGAGTTGGCCAGCGGCTTCTCGCACAGCACATGCTTGCCGGCCTCCAGCGCGGCGACGGCGATCTCGGCGTGGCTGTCTCCCGGGGTGCAGATGTCGACGAGCTGGACGTCGTCGCGGGCGATCAGCTCCCGCCAGTCGGTCTCGGCCGCCGCCCAGCCCAGCTTGCCGGCCGCGGCGCGCACGGCGTCCGGGTCGCGGCCGCAGACGGCGGCCATGGCGGGGCTGAGCGGCAGGTCGAAGACCCGGCTGACGGTGCGCCAGCCCTGGGAGTGTGCCTGGCCCATGAACGCGTATCCGACCATGCCCACACCCAGGGGCGGCGCGGTGGCGGGCGCGGGCGTGGTGGTGTCGTTCGACATGGAGCTCCTCCCTGTCGGGGGTGTCAGGGGTATCCGGTGGAATCCGGTGAATCCGGCGCGGTGGGGCGGCCGGAGCAGCGGTACGGCCGGCCGGTGGGGCGGCCGGCGCGCGGGCGCGTCAGGTGAAGCCGATCGGGAGGTACTCGTCGACGTTCTCCTTGGTGACGACGGCCGAGTAGAGGGTGATCGACGCGGGGATCTCGAACTCCGCCATGCCGCCCACCCCCTTGCCCTGGCCCAGGGCGCGGGCCAGGTCGATGGCGGAGGCGGCCATGGTGGGCGGGTAGAGCACGGTCGCCTTGAGCACGCCCTTGTCGCCCTTGATGGTCTCCATGACGCGCTTGGACCCCGCGCCGCCGACCATCAGGAACTCGTCCCGGCCGGCCTGCTTGATGGCGCGCTCGGCGCCCACGCCCTGGTCGTCGTCGTGGTTCCACAGCGCGTCGAAGCCGGACTGGGCGCGCAGCAGCTGCGCCATCTTCTCCTGCCCGGACTCGACGGTGAACTCGGCGGCCTGCCGGGCGACCTTCTTGATGTTGGGGTAGTTCTTGAGGGCGTCGTCGAAGCCCTGGGTGCGCTGCCGGGTGAGTTCGAGGTTGTCCTGCCCGGCCAGTTCGACGACCTTGGCGCCCTTCTTGTCCTTGAGCTGCTCGCCGATGAACCGGCCGGCGTTGAGGCCCATGCCGTAGTTGTCGCCGCCGATCCAGCAGCGGTACGCCTGCGCCGAGTCGAAGATCCGGTCGAGGTTGACCACCGGGATCCCGGCGCGCATGGCCTTCAGGCCGACCTGGGTGAGCGCCTTCCCGTCGGCGGGCAGCACCACGAGCACATCCACCTTCTTGTTGATCAGCGTCTCGATCTGGCCGATCTGGGTGGCGTTGTCGTTGGAGCCCTCGGTGGCCTCCAGGGTGACGTCCTCGTACTTCTTGGCGCGGGCCTTGGCCTGCTGGGTGATGGCGTTCAGCCAGCCGTGGTCGGCCTGCGGCCCGGCGAAGCCGACGGTGACCTTCTTGCCGGGCTTGTCGTCGGCCACGCCCGCCTGGTCGGCGGAGGTGTTCTCGCCGCCGTCGTCGCTGTCGTTGCTGGTGCATCCGGCGGCGAGGAGCGCGGCGGAGGCGGCGGCGGTGCCGAAGAGCATGGATCTGCGGCTGGTTGCCGATGGCCGGCGAATGTCTGTCATGGCGTGAATCGACCCTTCTGGACCAGGACTGCGGCGACGATGATCGCGCCCTTGGCGATCTGCTGGACGTCGGTCTGGAGGTTGTTGAGGGCGAACAGGTTGGTGATCGTCGTGAACACCAGGACCCCGAGGACGGAGCCGAGGATGGTGCCCCGGCCGCCGCTGAGCAGCGTGCCGCCGATGATCGCGGCGGCGATGGCGTCGAGTTCGTAGAGGTTGCCGTTGGTGTTCTGGCCGGAGCCGGTGAGGATGATCAGCAGGAACGCGGCGATGCCGCAGCACAGCCCGGAGAGCAGATACAGCAGCAGCCGCTGCCGCTTCACGGCGATCCCGGCCAGCCGGGACGCCTCCGGGTTGCCGCCGACGGCGACGGTGCGGCGGCCGAACGTCGTCCGGTTGAGCACCAGCCAGCCCAGGACGCCGACGCCGAGGAACACCAGCACGATCGGCGGGACGCCGAGCACATACGAGTCGGGGACCCCCAGGTCCAGCACCGACTGCACGGTGACGACCTGGGTCTTGCCGTCGCTGATCTGCAGCGCCAGGCCGCGCGCCGAGGCGAGCATGGCGAGGGTGGCGATGAACGGCACCATCGGCCCGTACGCGATCAGCAGCCCGTTCACCAGCCCGCAGCCGAGGCCGACGAGGAGACTGCACAGCAGCATGCCGGCGAGGCCGTACTCCTGGGTGGCCACGGTCGTCGCCCACACCGAGGCGAGCGCGACGATCGCTCCCACGGACAGATCGATGCCGCCGCCGATGATGACGAACGTGACGCCGACGGTGACCACGCCGATGACGGACGCCTGGGTGAGGATGAGCCGGAAGTTGTCGGTGGCGAGGAACTCGTCGGGCTTGGTGATCGCGCCGACGACCACCAGGGCGAGCAGGACGCCGAGGAGGGAGAGGTGCCGTACGTCGATCCGTATCCGGCGTCCGGCCGGGCCCTGCTTCGCCGCCGACGGGGTCTCGGCTTCCGGGGCCACACTGGTGGGTGGGGTCATCTGGGGTCACCTCGGAGAAGTTCGGGGACGCGCCCCGACGGGGCGCGGCGCGTGGTCCACAGCGGCTTCGCCTCGGGGCACCGGACGGCGGCGCGTGGCGGCCTCCGCAACGACTCCCTCACGCCGGTCCCCCCTCCATCACGAGATCCAGCACCCGGTGCTCGTCCAGCTCGCGGGACGGCGCCCGGTGCACCACCGCGCCCTCCCTCAGCACCAGCACGCGGTCGGCGAGACCGAGCACCTCCGGCACCTCGCTGGAGACGAGCAGCACGCACACCCCGGAGTCCGCGAGCCGCCGGATCACGGCGTACAGCTCGGCCCGCGCCCCGACGTCCACGCCCCGCGTCGGCTCGTCCAGCAGCAGCACCCGGCACTCCCGCAGCAGCCAGCGCGCCAGCACCACCTTCTGCTGGTTGCCGCCGGAGAAGGTGCTCACCTGCCGCTCCGGTTCGTCCGGGGCCAGCGCCAGCTCCCGGGTGCGCGCCCGCGCCCGGTCCCGCTCCCGCACCCGGTCCAGCCAGCCGCCGCGGGAGAACCGGGGCAGCGAGGAGACGGAGACGTTCCGGGTCACGGACTCCAGCATCAGCAGGGCCTGCGACTTGCGCTCCTCGGGCGCGAGCCCGATCCCCGCGCGGACGGCCGCGGGGATGTCGCCGGGCCGCACCGGTCTGTCGTCCACCAGGACGCGCCCCGCGCTGGGCCGGCGCGCCCCGTAGATGGTCTCCAGGATCTCGGAGCGGCCGGAGCCGACGAGCCCGGCGAGCCCGACGATCTCGCCGGGCCGCACCTCAAGGTCCAGCGGCGCGAACTCGCCCGCGCGGGCGAGCCCCTCGACGCGCAGTACGGAGGGGCCCGCGGCGTCCCGCGCGGACCGCTCGGGGAAGGCGTGCTGCGTGTCGCGGCCGGTCATCAGGGCCACGACCTCGTCGGTGGGGGTCGTCCGCGCGGGCAGATCACGGGCGGCGACGCGGCCGTCCTTCAGGACGGAGACGCGGTCGCCGATGCGGCGGATCTCCTCCAGGCGGTGCGAGATGTAGACCACGGCGACACCGTCGGCCGTCAGGTCCCGGACGATACGGAAGAGGTTGTCGACCTCGTCCGGGTCGAGTGCGGCGGACGGCTCGTCCATAATGATCATGCGCACGTCATGCGAGAGAGCGCGGGCCATCGAGACGATCTGCGCGCCCGCCGCGGACAGCCGGCTGATCAGCGTGCCGGGGTCGATCTCGGGGTGCCCGAGCCGGGCGAGCAGCTCGGCGGTCCGGGCGCGGGCCTCGCGCGGGCGTATCACCCCGCGCGAGGCCACCTCGTGGCCGAGGAAGACGTTCTCGGTGACGGACACGTGCTCGACCAGGTCGAGCTCCTGGTAGATGGTGGCGATCCCGAGCCGCATCGCGGAGACGGGGGTCGGCAGCCGGACGGGCTCGCCCTGCCAGGTGATCTCGCCGCCGTCCGGCTGGTGGGCGCCGGAGAGCACCTTGATGAGCGTGGACTTCCCGGCGCCGTTCTGCCCGAGCAGGCAGTGCACCTCCCCCGGCTCCACATCGAGGTCGACGCCGTCGAGCGCCCGGACTCCGGGAAACGACTTGGTAATTCCGGACATGGTGAGCAATGGAGCCATGGCGGACCTCCGTCCAGGGCCGTATGCCGTTGCTGCGGGTGGCGCTGTGCTGTCAGGCGGGGCGGTCGGGCGGGGCGGTCGGGCGGCAGTGCGCTCAGGCGGGTGAGAACAGGTGGTCGCTGGTGAGCCGGGCGGCGCCGGTCACCCCGGCGACCTGGCCCAACTCGCCCAGCACGATGGGGAGGTTGCCGGTCGCCAGGGGCAGCGACTGGCGGTAGACCTGGGTGCGGATGCTGGCGAGCAGGGTGTGGCCGAGCCCGGTCACCCCGCCGCCGATCACCACCAGGCCGGGGTTGAAGAAGCTGACGAGGCCCGCGATGACCTGTCCGACGCGGGAGCCGCCGTCCCTGATGAGGTCGAGCGAGGTGCCGTCGCCCGCCGAGGCCGCGACGGCGACGTCGGCGGCGGTGAGCCGCCCCTCGGCGGCGAGCCGGCGGGCCAGCTCGGCGGAGCGGCCCTCGCCCGCCGCCTCCTCGGCGTCGCGGGCGAGCGCGGCGCCGCCGAAGTACGCCTCCAGACAGCCCCGGTTGCCGCAGGCGCACTGGCGGCCGTCCGGCTCGACCTGGATATGGCCGACGTCGCCCGCGCTGCCCGTGGTGCCCCGGTGCACCTCGCCGCCCGCGACGATGCCGCAGCCGATACCGGTGCCGATCTTGACGCAGAAGAAGTCCTGCACGGAGCGGGCGACGCCGGCCTGCATCTCGCCCATGGCCATGAGGTTGACGTCGTTGTCGACCATCACCGGGCAGCCGAGCTCCTGGCTGAGCGCCTCCCGCACCGGGAAGCCATCCCAGCCGGGCATGATCGGCGGCGCCACCGGCACCCCCTCGGGGAACCGCACCGGGCCCGGCACCCCGATCCCGGCGCCGTCGAACGCCTCCGCGACGCCGGTCTCGCGGAGCTTGCCGACCATCGCCAGCACCTGGTCGAAGACGGCGACCGGCCCCTCCCGCACATCCATGGGCTGGTTGAGATGGCCCAGGATCTCCAGTTCGGGGTTGGTCACCGCGACGTCGATCGAGGTGGCCCCGATGTCGACGCCGAGAAAGCGGAGCCGGGGCGCGAGCCGGATGTTGTGCGAACGGCGCCCGCCGCGCGAGGCGGCCAGCCCGTCCGCGACCACGAGCCCGGTCTCCAGCAGCCGGTCGACCTCGACCGCCAGCTTGGACCGCGACAGATCCACCCGGTCGCCCAGCTCGGCGCGGGAGCGCGGGCCGCCGTCGCGCAGCAGGCGGAGCAGGCGCGCCTGGTGCGTGTTCGCGGGCCGTGCCGTCATGCGCCTCACCGCTACCCCTCCAGCCGCTGCATCGGCAGTACTTTTTGTCGAGCCCGGGATTTCACGGGGAACATAGCAGCGGCCCCCGGGAGGGGGAAGAAGTTGTGCACGATTCAGCGCGACTTTTTCCAGTACGAGGACAAAGCCGTCCTTGAGAGCACCGGCCCCCGAGAGCCGCTAGCCGGAAGACTCCGCGTACAGGGCCTCGATCTCGCGCGCGTACGCCCGCTCGATCGCCTTGCGCCGCAGCTTCAGGGACGGGGTCACCAGCCCGTGCTCCTCGCTGAACGGCGCCGCCAGGATCCGGAACGTACGGATCGACTCGGCCTGCGACACCTGGGTGTTGGCCGCCACCACCGCGCGGCGGATCTCGCCCTCCAGGTCCGGGTCGCGCAGCAGCTCCGCCGGCTCCAGCGGGGGCTTGTCCCGCATGGCCAGCCAGTGCTGTACGGCGTCGGGGTCCAGGGTGATCAGCGCCGAGACGTACGGCCGGTCGTTGCCCAGCGCCAGGCACTGGCCGACCAGCGGGTGCCGGCGCACCCGCTCCTCCAGCAGCGCGGGTGACACGCTCTTGCCGCCGGAGGTCACCAGGATCTCCTTCTTGCGCCCGGTGATGGTCAGACAGCCGTCGGCGTCCAGCGCGCCCAGATCGCCGGTGGCGAGCCAGCCGTCGCGCAGGACCTCCCCCGTGGCGCGCGCGTTGTTGAGGTAGCCGGAGAAGATCTGCCCGCCGCGCAGCCAGATCTCGCCGTCGTCGGCGATCCGCACCGTCGTGCCGGGCACCGGGACGCCCACGGTGCCGAAGCGGACCCGCTCCGGCGGATTGGCGACGGCCGCCGCCGTGGACTCGGTCAGCCCGTAGCCCTCGAAGATCCGCACCCCGGCGCCGTCGAAGAACAGCCCGAGGCGGCGCTCCATCGCCGAGCCGCCGGACATGGCGTGCCGGCAGCGTCCGCCCAGCGCCTCCCGGACCTTGCTGTAGACGAGCTTGTCGTAGAGCTGGTGCTGCACCCGCAGCGCCGCGCCGGGGCCCGGCCCGGTGGCGAAGGACTTGTGCTCCATCGCCTCCGCGTAGCGCACCGCCACGTCCACGGCCTTCTCGAACGGCTCCAGCCGGCCCTCCCGTTCGGCCCTGCCGCGGGCCGCCTGGAAGATCTTCTCGAAGAGGTGCGGCACGGCCTGGATGAACGTCGGCCGGAAGGCCGCCATATCGGGCAGCAGCGCGCTCGCCGACATATCGGGCTGGTGCCCCAGCGTGACCCTGCCGCGTACGGCGGCGATCTGCACCATCCGCCCGAAGACATGGGCGAGCGGGAGGAACAGCAGCAGCGCGGCCTGCTCGCCGGGGCGCGCGCCGAAGACGGTGTCGTACTTGCCCACGATGTTGTCGGTCTCGGCCATGAAGTTGGCGTGGGTGATCACGCAGCCCTTGGGGCGGCCGGTGGTGCCGGAGGTGTAGATGACGGTGGCGACGGTGTCCGGGGTGAGCGCGTACCGGTGCCGCTGCACCACCTGGTCCTCGATGTGCGCCCCGGCCTCCCGCAGTTCGCCGAGCGCGTCCGCGTCCAGCTGCCACAGCCGGGTGAGCCGGGGCAGCTGGCCGATGACGGAGCCGACGGTCATCGCGTGGTCCTCGTGCTCGACCACGGCCGCCGTCACCCCGGCGTCGTACAGCATCCAGGCGACCTGCTCGGCGGACGAGGTGGGGTAGACCGGGACGGGCTGCGCGCCGATCGACCACAGCGCGAAGTCCAGGAGCGTCCACTCGTAGCGGGTACGGGACATGATCGCGACGCGGTCGCCGAACCGCACGCCCTGCGCCAGCAGTCCCTTCGCCAGCGCCAGCACCTCGTCCCGGAACTCGCCCGCCGTCACATCCCGCCAGACGCCCGCCGCGTCCTTGCGGGCGAGCGCGGTACGCGCCGGGTCCTGGTCGGCATTCCCGAACACGGTGTCGGCCAGCCCGCCCACCTGGGGCTCTGTCGCCACGGCCGGGACGGTGAACTCGCGCAAGGGACCTACTCCTCGACGTGCACGCGGTGCCGTGTGCCCCGCTTCCGGCGCGGAGCACGGCGCGTGCGACCGTACCGAATACCGGGCCCGCGCGGCAGGAGATCCACCCAGGTCAGTCCGTTTGTTGCGGGGCACGCCAGAGATCTGCACCGAACCTCCTTGAGGGGGGCGGTCGGCGCACACCGCGCGGGGCCCAGGACAATGGACGGAATGGTGATTCCGCTCCGCGAGAGGAAACAGAGCGTCCCCATGCGCCGTCTGGCCCGCTTCGTCGACCCGTACATCCTGCTGCTGCTCGGCACCGTGCTGCTCGCCGTCCTGCTGCCCGCCTCGGGCGGTACGGCCGACGGCTTCCGCTGGGCCACCAGGGCGGCCGTCGGGCTGATCTTCTTCCTCTACGGCGCCCGCCTGTCCACCGGCGAGGCGCTGGACGGGCTGCGCCACTGGCGGCTGCACCTGGCGGTGGTGGGCTGCACCTTCGCCGTCTTCCCGCTGCTGGGCCTGGCCTCGCGCGGACTCGTCCCGTACGTCCTCACACCGCAGCTCCAGGACGGGCTGCTCTTCCTGTGCCTCGTGCCCTCCACCGTCCAGTCGTCCATCGCCTTCACCTCGATCGCGCGGGGCAACGTGCCCGCCGCCATCTGCGCGGGCACCTACTCCAGCCTCCTGGGCATGGTGGCCACCCCGCTGCTCGCGGCCTGGCTCATCGGCGGCGAGGCGGCGCTGTCGGCCGGCGGGCTGGCCGGGATCGGCGGCCAGCTCCTTGCGCCCTTCGTCGCGGGGCAACTGCTGCGCCGCTGGCTGGGCGGGTTCCTGGCGCGGCACAAGCGGATCCTCAGCTTCGTGGACCGGGGCTCGGTGCTGCTCGTCGTCTACACCGCGTTCAGCGAGGGCATGACGGAGGGCGTGTGGAGCGCCGTCAGCCCCGGGCGGCTCGGCGCCCTGGTGGGCGTGGAGGCCGTGCTGCTGGCCGTGATGCTCACGCTGACCTGGTACGGCACGCGCCGGCTGGGCTTCGTACGGGAGGACCGGATCACGATCACGTTCGCGGGGTCGAAGAAGTCCCTGGCGGCCGGGCTGCCGATGGCCGCCGTGCTGTTCGGCGCGCAGGCGAGCCTGGCCGTGCTGCCGCTGATGCTCTTCCACCAGATGCAGCTGATGGTGGGCGCGGTGCTCGCCCGCCGCTGGGGCTCCGCGGTGCGTACGGCTGCCGCGGAGAGCGAGCCGCCGCTCGCGGCCCGCCGCAGCCCGCAGCTGAGTGCGCCGGAATCACACTGAGCGGTCCAGGGCCAGCCGGTCCGCGCCCGCGTACACGTTCATCGACGTGCCCCGCAGGAAGCCGACCAGGGTCAGGCCAGTCTCCTCCGCCAGGTCGACCGCGAGGGAGGAGGGCGCGGAGACGGCGGCCAGCACCGGGATCCCGGCCATCACCGCCTTCTGCACCAGTTCGAACGAGGCCCGCCCGGAGACCATCAGCACCGCATCCCGCAGCGGCAGCGCCGCACGCTGGAGCGCACGGCCTATCACCTTGTCCACCGCGTTGTGCCGGCCCACGTCCTCCCGCACATCCAGCAGCTCCCCCTCCGCCGAGAACAGCCCGGCCGCGTGCAGCCCGCCC
>NZ_JAAKZZ010001141.1 GCF_011045075.1 Streptomyces boncukensis | reverse complement strand
TGCAGATTCCCGGTGGTCTGGCGGATATCGGTGCGGGTGCTGATGGGACGGTGTGGGGGGTCAACAGCAGCGGGAACATCTACCGCTACGCCGGGGACCAGAACATCCAGGGTTCGTCGCGCTGGGTCCGGATCTCGGGTGCGCTCAACCGCATTGCGGTCGGGTCGCGGACCAATGTGTGGGGGGTCAGCGCCAACGGGAACGTCTACAAGTTCTCCGGGAACGACGCGGGTGATCCCAGTCCGTGGGTGCAGATTCCCGGTGGTCTGGCGGATATCGGTGCGGGTGCTGATGGGACGGTGTGGGGGGTCAACAGCAGCGGGAACATCTACCGCTACGCCGGGGACCAGAACATCCAGG
>NZ_JAAKZZ010001140.1 GCF_011045075.1 Streptomyces boncukensis | reverse complement strand
CTCCGCTGCGGGGCCTACGTCCCCCTGACGCTCAACGGCTGGCAGGTCCTCGGCGAGGGGCGGAGCGGCCGCCGCCCCTCGGCGGTGGCCGGGCCCGCCACCGCCGAGGCCGCGCCGGACGCGACCGTACGCAGGGCCGCTTCCCGGGACCCCGCCTCGCGTGTGCCCGTGGCGCGTGGCGTGATAGCGCCCGAGGCGACACCGCGTGAGGCCGCGTCGCCTGGGGCGGCAGCCAGGAGTCGAGCACGGGCGGCGGGGCGGAGGGCTCCGCGGGCGGCCCCCGCCGCCGGCGGGGCGGACGCCGCCGCCTCGTAACACGGGCGGAGCACCAGGGGCCGCTCAGCCGGAGAGACCGCGGCAGGGTGGCACGGGGCAAGCC
>NZ_JAAKZZ010001139.1 GCF_011045075.1 Streptomyces boncukensis | reverse complement strand
CTTCGCCTCCGCGCGCACCGCGGTCGACGGCGTCATCGCCAGCTCCATGGCCCCGGAGTCCCTCGACGCGCTGCGGGCCGGCGGACTGCCCCTGGTGATGCTCGACAGCGACGCGCCGGACGCCGCCGCCACCGTCAACTTCGCCGTCGCCGACGGCATGCGCCGGATCGCCCACCATCTGCTCGCCCTCGGCCACCGCCGCATCGCCCACGTGGCCGCGGCCGTGGACTCCTGGACCTTCGCCGTCCGCGCCCGCACCCTCCGCGAGACCCTGGCGGCGGCCGGCGCCCCGGCACCCCGCACCGAACGGGCGCCGCTCACCGCCGCAGGGGGCCTGGAGGCCGCCACCCGCATCCTGACCGCCGCCCGCGCCGCCCCCGGGC
>NZ_JAAKZZ010001138.1 GCF_011045075.1 Streptomyces boncukensis | reverse complement strand
TTGCGCCCCCGCAAGGAGGCGGGCAGCAGCGGCCGAACGAACTCCCACTCCGCATCAGACAGTTCATGGCGACGTATCACCCGACCATGATCCACCATCCAAGATCAATTGAAGACACCGCCTAGCGCCCCGCAGGGGCGCTTCAGGGGCGCTTCAGGGGCGCGGGGAACTGCGCGACCGGCCACAACCCAGCCGCAGACCGCAGGACACGGGCAGGGGCAGCCCCGACCGGCTGCCCCGACAGAGGGCAACCCCGATCCGCCGGACACGGCCTAGTGTCCTGAGTCGGAGATTCGTCGGCAGTAGGTTGCGACCTTTTCGAGGATCTCGTCGGCGGTCTTTGTCCAGATGAAGGGCCGGGGGTTGGTGTTCCAGTCGGCGAGCCAGG
>NZ_JAAKZZ010000113.1 GCF_011045075.1 Streptomyces boncukensis | reverse complement strand
GGGGCGCCGCCGCGACCGGCGGCGCTGGCGCGAGCGGATCGGGCGCGGGGCGCTGCTGGACGTCCGCGGACGTCCGCGGACGCGGCGGCGGAAGGCGGAAGCTCCCGGTGGGCGAGGGGTGCGGACCGCCGTCCGCAGGACCATCAGCCGCCGGCCCCGGCCCCTCTTCCTGACGGTCGCGTGGGGAGTCGTCGAGGGGGAGTTCCTCGGGCAGCGGTTCGAGATGGTCGAAGACCTCGATGACCTCCTGCTCCAGCGTGGCATCGGAGTCCAGCAGCTCCGCCGCGTCGGCGAGGGCCTGCCGGGCGGCCGCGGCGGTGGGGAAACGGAGCTCCAGATCGGGGTGGAGGAGCTGGCCCAGCACCTGCCGCAGGGGTTCCGGCACCCCCTCGGGGACGGGCGGCGCCCCGCGCTCCTCGTCCTGCTCGTACTCCTCGTCCTGCTCGGAGAGCGCCGCGGCGTCCGGCTTCCGGCCCAGCAGCAGGTGGAGCCCGACCAGGCCCACGGCGTAGAGGTCGGCGGTGAAGTCCGGGTCGGCGCCCGTCAGTTGTTCGGGTGCGAAGTAACCGGGGGTTCCCACCACGATGTTGGCGTCGGTCAGCCGGGGGTCGCCCTTGCGCAGGGCGATGCCGAAGTCGGACAGCCGCAGATGGGGCCTGCCGGTCCCGGTGGCCTCCAGCAGGATGTTGGCGGGCTTGATGTCACGGTGGACGACGTCCTCGGCGTGCACGGCCGCCAGCCCGGACAGCAGCTGGTCCAGCAGGGTGCACACATACGAGGGCGGCAGCGGGCCGTAGTCTCCGATGAGGTCGGCCAGGGAACCGCCGCGGACGAGGTCCATGGTGAACAGAACCTTGTCGTCGTCCGCCGCCCAGCTCGCGGGGGCGAGCACATGCGGGTGGTCGATACGCAGAGCCTGCTCGCGGACGAAGCGCAGCAGGGAGTGCGCGTCGCTCTGCCGCAGCACCTTGGCGGCCACGTACCGCCGTCGCCTGTGGTCCCAGGCCCGCCAGACCGCACCGGCGCCACCGTGGCCGATCGGGTCGATCAGTTCGTACCGGCCGGCGAAGACCTCTCCCATGGCGCTGTGCCTGCCCCTGCTCTCCGTCGTTGGTTATCGGGACGGTTCAGTTCTGGTGCGCTTCGTAGTGCTTGACGGCGTCCGCCGTACGGCCCGCGCCGTAGACCCGCAGAAACTCGGCGAGCTCCGGGTGGGTGGGGGCGAGCTGGGACGACGCCTCGATGATGTCGGCCGCGTCCGAGACCGAGCGCAGCAGGGCCTGGATCTCGCGCACTACCCGCTTGACGGGCGTCTGCGAGGCGCCGGTGGCCGCGGTCTGCGTGGTGTTGTTCAGCACGCTGCCGCCCGCCGTACGCCGGATCTCGTCCATCCGGTTCGTCGCGTCGCCCGCGCTCACCTCGCCCCGCGCGACCTCGGCGGCCAGCTCCTGGAGCGACTGCACCCGCTGGACGACGGCAGGGTTGCCGATCTTTGCCCGCTGGCCGCTCATAAGCTGCGAAAGCATAGGCGCGGACAGTCCCAGCACCGTGGCGAGCCGGGCCTGGTTGAGCCCGAGGTCGTCGATCAACCGCCGGAAGAGCGTGCCCAACGGCTCGCCGTACCACTGACTCTGAAGCTCCCGCGCTTTCGCGGTCGCTTCGTGCTGAGCTTGGTCCATCATGTGTCCCCTCGGTCCCTCTCCATTACTTCGCTGCCGCGAACTTGCCGTGCATCCTACGGAGGGTGACCGGGGCGGGGCGATACCCGGTCCGAATTCATCTCCGTCAGCGGGTACCCTGGTGCCGAAGGGGCCATAGCTCAGTTGGTAGAGCGCTGTCTTTGCATGGCAGATGTCAGGGGTTCGACTCCCCTTGGCTCCACCCCGGGAGAGGCCGTCTGACCTGCGGGTACGTGGGTCAGGCGGCCTTTCTGCGCTGCTGGCGTCACGAGCTGTGGCGGCTGTAGCGTGCTGTTCCGAGCAGGCGGGGTCGGGCCCGCCAAGGGCGGGGCTGCATCGCGGACGTCCGGAGCCCGGACGAGTGCGGCGGCGCCACTCGACCCCAGGGACCAGCACGGTCTCCCGCACGCGGTCCTCGCAGGCCGCCGTCACCGCCGAACCGCAACTCCGCGCGACGATCCTGTGCGGTCTTGAGGCGTGTGCGTAGAACGGGAGCCTCGATCGGGTGATGGCGGCCGGTGCCGGGCAGGATGCGGAGCCGACGGCCGGGGTTTCGACGGCCGCAAACGGCACGTCGCGGTCGACACCCTCGGACAGCCCCTGCCGCCACACCGGTACCTGCGTCTTCGGTTTCGCCCCAGCCCGGGGCTCCGTGGGTGCGTCCGCATCCTGCGGCTCCGGGGTGACCTCCGCCTCGCCGGTACGGTCACCGTCGGGAGCCAGCACCGTATCGACCGCCTGCGCGCGATCGCCCCCTCCAGCCACTCCTGCTCGGCCGCGGCCAGTTCGGCCTGGACGCGATCGGCCTCCTCCCGCAGCCCGTCGACCCGACGGCGAGCAGCGAGCTCGTCCGGCTGAGCACCGTGCACAGTTTGGGGCACTGATTGGCCAGCATGCGCATTGCCCAGGAGCACGGCCTCTCCTACTGTCCTGGTGACGGACGACCATGGCGCAGGAACGATGACACCCGTCCGACGGGTGCGGACCGTCAAGCCATGTGGGTCAACCCATCGACCAGACCAACGGGGGAGAATCATGCGTGACAAGGCACGAGCTGGCGTCGTCGCCGGAGTGGTGGCGCTCGGAGTGCTCAGCGCCGGTACCGCTGTGGCGGCGCCGACGGGAGAGACAGACAGCGCCGCACCGAGAGCGAGAGCCGCCGTAGCCGGGGCGGACAACGCCGACGGCGCTTCTCAGCCAGCCGCCGCGGAGACGGCCCCGTCAGCAGACGGTCTCCTTGCGGTTCACCGCAAGAGCTCCAAGTGCAACTCGCCGAAGGGCAAGCGGTTCAACGTCTCCTGGGGCGACGGCTCACAGTCCACGACCTTCTACTTCAACAACCACTGCAACAAGAAGCGCCGTATCGTCGTACGACTCAACTGGGGCAACCGGCCGGTCGTGGAATGCATCGTCGTCAACCCGCACACCAAGGGACGGAAGAAGATCGGTAGGCAAACCGACGCCCTCAAGATCAGCCTCCCCAAGTCGAAGTGCCCCTGAGGCCGACACATCCCGGGCTTCGGGCCCCGGTCTCAGCCGCAACACCTGCCGACGGCGCACGGGCACGTGACGGGGCCGGGTGGCAGCATCTCCGCGAAGACCGCCACAAGGTCGACGACCGGGGGTGCCGTCGTCGGCGTCGAGATCCGTCACCCGAAGGTCGCGCCCGGCGTCATGCGCCGGATATGCCCGTAGGGGCGCTGGCCGTGCCGGGATCCTGACAAGGCGGCACGAGGAATTCGACCGTATGCGAAGGGAGTGGACTTTGTTCACTCTCGGCTGCGCGGATTCACCACGCTGGAATGCGCGAGCGGGTCGGAAGCGGGTCCAGAAAAGGCACTGCCCCTGGGACGGCCTGTGGTTGTCGTCCCAGGGGCACTTCGCCGGCGGACGATCCGGCGCGGGCTGTCGCGCTGCTGCCGGCGGCCGCCGAGCCTTCAGCGCGTCACGGGCGGCGGATCAGGCGGAGATGCGTGACACCGCGCAGATCAGCGGGCCGCCGGCGCCCCGCTCGCGGACGGCGCAGAGGAACACCTCGGTGACCCACGCGGCAATGTCGAGTGACCACTCCCGGGTACGGCAGCGGAATGACTCCCCCTTACGATCATTTGCTCAATAAAGTCATGATTGTTGGACAGTTCTGAGGCGGTAGCGATCGATGCGCTCAACCGCATGTGTGTCCAGGTGCTCGACAGCGACCGTCAGCCAGGGCACAGCAGGCTCCGCGAGACGGAGCGGGGCACACACTGTGTAGGAGAAGGCCGTCGCGCCGTTCTGGCGTCCGGGTGCAGCTCGGCGAGAAGGCAGTGGTCGAACGGGAGCCACAGGCTTGGTGGGGTGATCGGGCTGATGCGGATCCCGTCCGACGTAAGGACGGTGCGCGCGGGGGTCTGGTCGCGCCGCTGCGGCTGTGCGGCATGGCGTGCCTCGCGCGCGTGCCGGGCCTGCAGGTAGGTGTTGCGGACCCAGCGGCGGCCGAAAATAAGGTGTGACCGGGGCGCTCGGGTTCGGTGCCGCACCACCGGGATGCCTAGCCCCAGACGGCCGCGTACGCCACCTCGCCGTTCCCCAGCGGTAGCTCGTCCGTCCGCGTCGGGCGGAGGGCTGCTCCGGCGCGGAGGGGCTTCGCCAGGCGGCGTGCGTGCTCGCGGCCCCGGTGGAGTGCCACCTCGCGGGCCCGCAGCAGGTGCCTCTCGCGCCTTCTCACTGTCGTGTCACCTCCCCCCGCCGCGGACCGTTCGCCTGCTCGCTGCAGGGTGCGTCGTCCTCGGTGCGCAGGAGCGCGAGAAGTTCTCCGAGACGGTCATTGCCGATCGGATGGACGGCGCGCACGGCACGGCCCACCACCGCGCGGCTGCCCCCTCCCGCGTCGTCGGCGGCTTGCTTGGCGCGCGAGTGGGGGGGGAGGGCAAGCAGTTCGTCGTCGCTCGGCTGACAGGCTGGAGCCTTGGGCTCGTCCTGGTCCGGGACAGAGGGCGGTGCCGTCCGGGACGGACCGGCTGTCGGTCCGCGTCATCAGAATGAACAGACGGACCGCGCCGGCGAGTGAGAGCGGGGCGAGCGTCGACAGCACGCCGACGACCGAGTCGTCCAGGTGCAGCGCGTTCGCCCGCAGGCCGGCGCCGCTCCGGGCTGTCTGTCGCGCAGCAGGAGCAAGACCCGTACGCCGTACGCCCCCGGCAGTCGGCGATGCCGCGGTCGCACTGCGCTCCTACGTTCCCGCCACCGTCCAGCAGCGGGCCGAGGTGGAAGCATCCGCCGCAGGACTCGCCGATGACGCCCGAGAGGCGTTCGCCACGGCATGCTGGCTCGCCACCGCAGCCCGGGTCGCTCTGCACACCGAGCCTCTCGGGGGAGTGGAGCACCCCTCGTTCAACAGCCGGTACAGAGAGAGCGCGAACGAGATCGCCTGGATGCGGCGCATCAGCTCCACGTACGCGTAGCACCCCGGAGTCACCGCCTTCGCGGGACGCGAAGCGGCCGCGTACATCCCGGTCGGCACGCCCCAGGGGGCCACCCGTGACGACCACTGACGTCCCGCCGTCCGCCGGCCGAGCCCGCCCTCGCCGTACGGTCACCGACAAGCTCGCCCCCAAGACCTGGATCACCCTGGTCCCCCTGCTCGTGGGCGAGCCTGGGCTGGGCGGCCGCCGGAACCCTCTTCGCCGCGGTGATCCCGCTACCGACCATCAACTACGGCATCCGCAAGGGTTGCTGGACCGACCGCCACCTGGGAGTCCGCTCCAGCCGCCTGCTGGTGATGGCCGCCATCCTGCTGTCGGTCGCGGACGGCATCCTCCTGCTGGCCTACGCTGTGGTCGTGGTCGTCGGCTGGTCCCGAGTCGCCCTGGGCGGCCATACGCGGGCACAGGCGGCATCCGGGACGGCGTTCGGGGCGGCAGCCGCGGCACTGAGCTTCGCACTGCTCCGGGGGCGAAGACCTGTTCGCTGCCACCCCCGTTGATCGGCATGCCACCGGGTACCGACCCGACGGTACAAGCAGAAGGACCTCCACGTGCGCGGAGAGCGCGCGGCCCCCGACGGTCAGGGCACACTCGCACTGCGGACGTCCCTCCCCGTGCGTGTGAGGAGCACCGAGAGGCTGCAGTCAGGTAAGGCCCTTCCTGCGTGTGCGGGGAGCAGGGCCTGTCGACAGAGCTTCTCGACAGGTCGGATGGGCTGGCCGCACCTGGCGTCCCATTGAACGGCCGTAGCGGCGGCGTTTGGCGGTGGAGCTCCAGGCTTGGCAGGCTGGTCGGGTTGTAGCGCCCTGGCTGATATGTTCTGTTTCCTATCGGAAACGTAAGGTCGTCGCCCTCGTATGGCGGATTCTCGCGCTCCGGGCGCCCGGTAGTCCCCTCTTGCTGCGGGCGGCACCCGGACCGGCGATCAGCTGTACGTACGCTGCACCTGATGCGAGGCACACCCTCGCCCACGTTCTACCGAAGGGGAGAAATGTCTGAATCTCCGTTGGTTGCTCAGATCGACGTTCCCTTTCGATAGACGCCCTGGTCAGCGAGCCTGCTCCCCGCGCACGCGGGGATGGACCCGACACGATCGACGCCGAGTACACGCCGGCCGACTGCTCCCCGCGCACGCGGGGATGGGCCCCAGGGGCAGCACGGGGGTGTCAGGGCTCTTCCTGACTGAGCTACCAGGACCGAGGGCCGCTCCAGTTGAGGGAGCGGCCAGGGCGCGGCTCGCCCGGCGGCGTCGGGTGGCCAGCCGTGCGGCGTGGCAGCGGGCGAGGAGCGCCCGGCACCGCGTGGCGCGGTGGAGCCCGGTATGCGTTGGCGGCGGGGCGTAGCCGTAGTACTGCCCGCAGCGGTCGCACTGCGGGCGCCCCTGGTTGTTGATGCGGATCGCGCCGCCGCATCCGCACTTCACCGTCGTCATGGTCCCTTCCTTTCCGTGTAGGCGAGCAGGACGGTGGTGGTCTTGGCCCAGATTCGTAGCCGGTCGGCCGGGCTGCCGGTGGGGCCGGTGCTCAGGAGCCTGCGGGCGAAGGCGACCGAGGAGAGGCCCACATCCCGACGTCGGGTGTCGACCGGTAGGCGCTCGGCCGCCTCCTGGGCTTCGGGCAGCAGCTCGGCCACGTCGGCGCGCAGACGGCACAGCGCGCGGGCGTTCGCATCGCGGCCGGGCTGATGCTCGGCCAGGAGCAGGGCCGCGGCCACGTCGCGCCGGGCGCGGACGTGCGGGTCCTCGGGGGTGGCCCTCACCGTCACCGTCCTCCTCGCCGCTTGCGCTGGTCGCAGGCATCGGTGTTGACGCACAGCCAGATGTCGGCGCCGCCGCGGGAGGGGGAGTCCTTGACTGCGCGGTGCTCCAGCTCGGCGCTGCGGCCGGGGGCGCCGCAGCGTGCGCACCGCTTCGTGGCGTCCATCACCGCTCCAGTCCCTGCCGTCGGACGAGCCGTTTGACGTCGAGGCGGGCCGCGGCGATCAGCGCGATCACGGCCGTGAGGACGACGTCGTCGTCCGGGAGCGGGCCCAGGTTCAGGCCCTGCTCCAGCCAGTCCCCGTACAGGTCGGATCGGGCCGCCTGCTGGCGGGCGCGTTCGGCGCAGTACTCGGCGAACGCACGGAGAGAGGGCGCGGTATCCGTCGAGCAGAGGGGCGTGGGTGCCCAGCGTGGCCAGTTTGGTCTCGGCGTGCTCGGGGTCCCAGGCGTCTTGGAGGACCTGGTCGACGGCGTTGTGGAGCGTTTCGCTCAGGTCGAGGACGTGCGAGTGGTCGCTGGGGAGTTTGGGCACGGCTGGCTCCGGTGGTGGGTTGGGGATGCAGGCGCAGGCGTAGGTGCCGCGCACGGCGATCGTCCGGGGCGCGTCTCCGGGTGCCGGTTCGGTCCAGGCGGTGACGCGCGGCGGCATCCCGCAGTGCGGGCAGGGTGCGGCCTCGGCGCGCACCACGGCGGCTACGGCCGCGACCGCGCGGGCGGCGGTACGGCGGGCACGCGGGCTCACCGCCGCGGCCTCGTCTCCGCGTACCGGACGGCTGCGGCGTCGTAGGCGGCGCGTTCGTCGTCGGTGGCCGCGCGCAGGTCGCCGATGCGGGTGGTGATCTCGACCGCGTGCGGCAGGATGATCCGCACCCAGCCCCCGGCGAGCACCATCTGCACCCGGCCCGTCCAGCAGGACACCGGCGGCGACTCCCGCGCGGCGACCTCATCCACCACATACGCGCCACGCATGTAGCGGGCGGTCATCGTGTCATCCGATCTGCGCGGTGCACACCGCAGGCGACGACTCGCCAACGACGAGGATGCCCCGACGTGGCGACCACGATCTCTCCAGTCGGTACAAGACCGTCGACCTTGCCGCACACTCTGTACGTTTCACCCTGCAGCCGAGCGAAGCTGATCCGAAGGGCAAGAGGCGCAGGCGGCGCGAGCTGGCTCATGACGATCCGATCTTCCTGTCATCGGTGGACAGGAAGATGCTCGCGCGCTGAAACTGCCACAACTGCCACACCGTGTGGCAGCGGTACTCAGAGAGCTTGGCACCAAGCCATGAACCGAGTCAGCTCCTCACTGGGGACGCGCTTCAAACGACGCACCTTGACGATGTCCTCACGAACCCACCGATGCTCACGCGTGTGCTGGGGTGCCAGACGGCGAGCGACCTTCAGGGAGTCATACGCGTCGTCCGGGAGCCCGGCCCACAACTGGGCTCGTGCGACCTCGATATGGAAGCCTGAGCGCCGCTCGGTCGGCATGTCGGCAGGGGGCGCCCACTCGTTGGCTACGTTCAGCACCCGGCGCGCATGTTCATCGCCGAGCCCCACGGCGACCGCTGCCTCATGGATACGCACGGACGAAGGGCCAAACGCTGTCCCGCCGTACACGTCCTCGGGTACCTCGTCTCCGAACCGACGCGCTTCATCGAGGTGGCGGGTAGCCACGTCCGGCATCCGGGCACGGCCAGCAATGACCGCGGCACGCATGTGCAGCGCGCCACGGGCGGCTTTCTCGTCCGGTGTGCGAGGAGATGGGGCAGAGTCCAGTGCCGCCTCCAGCGCGCGCAGTCCGGCGGTGTGAGCACGAGCGGTGAAGAACGTCTCCGTCCGGACATACGCGACCGTGGCGTCCGGTAGCGGGTCCTCCGCAGCGGGGGCCGCCCACCGCATCAGCGGCGCGGTATGCGGCCACCATCAGGCGGGCCAGGTCCGCCCGTTGCTCCTCGGGGGCAGTGTGCAAGGCCCGCGCCAGGTCATCGAGCAGGGCAGGCACGCGGCGGGCAAGGCGCAGGTATTGCGTGCTCAACCGCCGTTCCACGGCCTCTCCCACCGCCGCCTTCATATCGGGCAGCGAGCGCACCGGTCCGTCCTCCGGCGCGTCGTAGGTGGCCAGAACCTGGGAGATCGACGGCACGCACTGGTGCACCCGCGAGTCCGGGAGGGGCCGGTTCCCCAGCAGCCGGTCAGGATCGATCCCTATCGCCTCCGCGAGGGCGTCCAGCACGGAGTAGCTCAGTCGCCGTCCGCCGCGTTCGACGGCCCGCACCATGCTGTAGGACACACCGGAGACGTCGGCCAACTGAAGCTGTGTCCACCCCGCTGCACGCCGAGCTGCGGCGATAGTCGTGCCCACGTCACGGGGGGAGTCTTCGGCCATAGGGGTTCTCCATTCCGTGCCTCGACACGAACGTAGCCAGCCCCCGGCGTGATCCGCTACACGCCGCTCGTGAGGAGTGCGGGCAGCTCCCGGATGCTGGTGATGGTCCAGTCCGGGCGCTGCACCCCGGCCGCGTCCGCCCACAGGTGACCCCAGGGGCCGCGCCGGATCAGGCAGGTACGGAGTCCGGCATGGGCGGCAGGGGCGATGTCGTTCGCGGGATGGTCACCCACATACAAGGTGGCGGACGGCAGGGACCCCGTGGTCTTCAGCAGACGCTCGAAGAAGGCAGGTTCGGGCTTGGCGACCCCCCACTCGGCCGAGGTCGAGACGCTGTCCGCCGGCACACCGAGGCTCCGGAGAAGTTCGCCCGCGCGCGAGGTCTGATTCCCCGCGATGTGTACGGCATAGCCCGCCTCACGGAGTTCGGCGAGCCCCGGCCTCACATCGTCGTAGAGGTCGCTGTCTTCGAGCTGTTCCCCGAATCCGGCGGCCTCTTTGGCCGCACGCTCGGCTTCGATGTCAGCACCAGGGCGGATCAGGCGGAGTGCGTCGGCGTTGTCCCGCCCTTGGGCTACGACGGCACCGACGAGCGCGGACAGGGTGTGCCGGGGCACACCGAGCCAGTCCGCCCATGTTCCCCAGTAGCGGTCGTCACGGACCAGAGTTTCGCCGACGTCGAAGACCACGGTGGTAATCATCGTGATCAGCCTACGGCCCGGGCCTGAGCGGAGATCACGGTGGTGTCATGGCCGCACCGATCACGTCAGCGCAGACACCCCTCGGGCAGAGTGGCCCCTGTGGCACACAGGTGCTTGATCGCCGCAGCGAATGAATAGCAGTCGAACAGTGCTGAATGCTCCTCCCCGGCAGTGGGCTTGGGCAGGTCGAGGTCTCTCCACAGGCGTCCGACGTTGGACATCGCCGTGGCGGGCGCAATGGTGTTCAGCCAGGGGCGGATGTTGAGGAAGTTGGCTTCCAGAAAGCTGTGCTTGATCTCTTCACCGCGGGCTCGGGCCCAGCCCACGTTCTCACCCAGGACCACCATGTCGTTGCCGTACGACAGCACGGACTGTCCCTGGCAGAAGCCCAGGAGTTCGCCGAGTGCTTCAGCCGGGGAGAGTCCCTTACGGTCAACCGAACTCTGGTCAATCCCGGTGAGTTCCGTAAAGTACGCCGACAGGCGAGGATTGATCACGGGGCGAACCAGCGCTTCGTATTCCTCGACAACGGAAAAGTCCCCGCTGAGGCGCAGGGCGCCGATCTGGACAATCTCTCGGAGCTGCCCTTCCTCCGCCCAGTCCCGCTCAAGTGCGTCCGGCCAGGATGTAAATTCAAGGTCAAATACCACGAGGGTGGACATTCGATGCTCTCCTCGCCTTGATTCTCGATTCTCGGAGCGGGCATTTTACTCTTGCTCGGCAAGCGCTCGACCCGCCGGGGAAGCTTTCTCGCCACATACCCCCTTCGGAGCCGGCGGGAAACGATGCCCCGGCGTCGTTACAGATCTTTCGTCACTCGTTAACCAATCGTCCGACCATCATTGGCACATGCAGTAAAGAAGGACCCCTATCCTCGTCGGATGTTCAGTGACCCGCCTTACAGGGTCCGCTCGCACTTCCCATGGCGCGAAGAAAGCGAACCGAAGCAGTCATCTCACCACAGGGGTCTCAAGATGACCACAATCTGCGCTCATCCCGCCGAAATAGCCGCTCGGGTCGCCGCGGAGGGCTGGGCCATCGCCAAGAACCGCCTCGACGCGGACGAAGTCCACAACGCGCGCACCTTAATCGCCGCTCACTTCCAGGCGGGCCAGGGCGTGTTACTCGGCGGGGCGAGGGTGCAGCCGGCCGCTGCCCACTTCGTCCCCGGCCTCTCCTGGCTCTACGCGCATCCCCGGGTTGTCGAGCTCGCCCGGGCCGCACTGGGCACCCGGGACATCACCTTCACCGGCCACCAGGATCTAGCGAGGGAGTACCGGGCTTCGGCCCGGTGGGGAATCGCTTCCGTGGGCTGCTCCGACCTCGGCTGTGGGCATGGATCTGCACTTTCACCCGCGCCCACGACAAGGGTCACAGCGGTCGGTTCTGGTTCTCGATGTACCGGCGCACTATCGCGAGCGGCGCTCCTCCCACGGACCCGGCGAAGTACGAGCCGGACCACAGCTTGTTCGCTCGGTAGTAGTGCTGTACGAGGTCGGGGAACTCCTGGCGCATCCGGCGTGAGGAGACGCCCTTGAGGGAGTTGACCAGCTTCGAGACGGCGACCTTGGGCGGGAAGTTCACCAACAGGTGGACGTGGTTGGACCCGCCGTCGAACTCGGTCAGCTCGGACTCGAAGTCCGCGCACACGTTCCGCATGATCTCCTCCATGCGGGTCAGGTGGGCGTCGGTGAAGACGTGATGCCGGTACTTCGTCACGAAAACCAAGTGGGCGTGCATGAGGAAGACGCAGTGACGACCAGTTCGGATGTTCTCGTATTCAGCCATAACCCAAGTATGTATGATGACCGGCGTGCAGCTTCGTTACCAGTACCGCGTCAGCCTGACGCCCGGCCAGCGCATCCGTGCGGCCCGGGTGTTCGGGTGCAAGCGCGTGGTCTGGAACGACGCCCTCGCCCTCCAGAAGCCGCGCAAGGCGGCGAACAAGCGGCTCGGGAACCCGAAGCACCGCATCGCCCAAGGCCCGTACTGGGCGATCCCGAAGGCCGCCGAGCTGGGCAAGCTGCTGATCACCGTCGCGAAGAAGACCCCGCAGCGGTCGTTCCTCACGGATGCGCCGGTCGGCGTCCTCCAGCAGACCCTCCGCGACCTGGACCAGGCGTGGAAGGCACACGAGAACTCCAAGACGGGCAAACGCCCTGGGCCGAAGGTCGAGCCACCCCGGCGAAAGTCCCGCAAGGACAACCGGCAGACCGCACGGTTCACGATCTCGGACCGGTTCAAGGTCCTGGAGGACGGCAAGCTGCGTCTGCCGAAGATCGGTGACGTGCGGGTGAAGTGGACCCGCGCCCTGCCCTCGGTCCCGTCGTCGGTGACGCTGGTCAAGGACCCCTCCGGCCGGTACTGGGCCAGCTTTGTCGTGGAGACCGACCCGGCAGACGATGTGCTGCCCTGGGCCGTCGGCGACCAGGGCATCGACCTTGGCCTGAATCGCTTCGCGGTCCTCGCGGACGGCTCGCACATCTCCTCCCCGAAGTACCTGCGCAGGGCAGAGAAGAAGCTGAAGAAGCGGCAGCGGGAGCTGTCGCGGAAGAAGAAAGGCAGCAACAACCGGGACCAGGCCCGAATCAAGGTCGCCCGTGCACACGCCGCCGTGGCCGATGCGCGCCGGAACTTCCACCACCAGTGGTCCCACAAGCTGACGAGCGAGAACCAAGCCGTCTTCGCGGAGACCCTGAACGTGCGTGGACTGGCGCGAGGGCGCCTCGCGAAGAGCGTGCACGACGTGGGCTGGGCGCAGTTCGTCTCCTTCCTTCAGCCGGATCTAGCAAGGAACCCCGGCCCCTTTAGGGGCTCGGGAGGAGTTGCTTCTCAAGACAGGGGTGACCCGCGCCGGAGCACGGGTCGGCACTGTTGACCTCAGTCGGGACGCTTCTGGTTCTCGATGTACTCCTTGATCACGGTGAGCGGTGCGCCGCCGCAGGAGGCGGCGAAGTAGGACGGGGACCAGAAGCGTTCGCCCCACAGGTACCGCTTGATGTGGTCGGGGTACTCCTTGCGGAGGTAGTGGGCGGAGACGCCCTTGAGGGAGCCGACCAGCGCAGAGAGCTTGACCTGTGGCGGGTAGTGCACCAGGAGGTGTACGTGGTCGGTCTCGCCGTTGAACTCGCGCAGCTCCACGTTCGCCTTGGCGCACACCTCCCGCATGATCTCTTCGCAGCGCGTCAGGATCTCGTCGGTGAAGACCTTCCGCCGGTACTTGGGGGTGAAGACCAGATGCGCGTGCAGGGTGTAGACGACGCTACGGCCCCTGCGAATATCGGGGTTCGGTTCCCATCGGGGTGACATAGACACGATGCTATAGTGCTCGCATGAAGATCGTCGTGCAGGTCAAACTCACGCCGGATGCCGTGCAGGCACCGACGATCGAGTCGACCCTGCATGCCGCGAACGAGGCCGCGAACTGGGTGTCCCAGGTGTCGCATCAGCACTTCGGCCTCAAGGGCTCCGTCCGCGAGCTGCGGAAGCTGTGTTACGGCGAGCTGAAGGCCCGTGGTTTCGGGGCGCAGGCCGCGCAGCACATCATCAAGCGCGTCGCCGACACGTACACGACGCTGCGAGTCAGCATCAAGGCCGGGAACCTCGGCCCGGAAGGCTCCAAGCGCCGCCGCAAGGCCGAGTCGAAGCCGGTCACCTTCCGGCCCGATGCGGCACACACGTACGACGATCGCTGTTTGAGCTGGAACTACGACGCCCAGACCGTGTCCATCTGGACCCTGGACGGCCGGACCAGGAACGTGCCCTTCGCCTGCTCTCCGGCCGCGCTCAAGCAGCTCACCGAGCACCGCAAGGGCGAGTCCGATCTGATCGAGCGGGACGGCAGGCTGTTCCTGGTCGCCACCCTCGACATCGCCGAGCCCGAGGTGTTCGAGCCGAAGGGCTGGATCGGAGTGGACCGGGGCATCAACAACCTCGCCACCACCAGCGACGGGGACAACCACTCCGGCCGTCGCCTGGGCCGGTACCGGCGCTGGCAGGCCCGTAAGAAGGCCGAGATCCAGGCCAAGCGCACCCGCAGCGCTGCCCAGCTCCTCAAGAAGCGTGCCCGCCGCGAGACCCGGCACGCGACCCACGTCAACCACAAGGTCTCCAAGACTGTCGTTGCTGTCGCCCAACGCACCGAGCGCGGCCTGTCCCTGGAACAGCTCCAGGGCATCCGCGAGCGGGTTACGGTTCCCCGCGACCAGCGAGCACGCCAGTCCTCCTGGCCGTTCCACCAACTCGGCTCGTTCATCGAGTACAAGGCACGCCGTGCCGGCGTGCCGTTCATCGAGGTGGACCCGGCCTACACCTCGCAGCGCTGCCCGCGCTGCGGCCACACCGAGCGCGGCAACCGCCGCACTCGGGACCACTTCTCTTGTCGTCGGTGCGGCCTCGCTGGGCCAGCCGACCACGTCGCCGGGGTCAACATCGCACAGCGAGGGGCCACGGCGTGGGTATTCGTAAACATGCCCCAACCCGACCCCGCATAGCGGGTCCGGGCGATGTGACCCGTGACCGCCCTGTCGTAGGGGGCAGTCGGGAGCATAAGCGGAGCCTCACAGGGGCCCAGAGCCGGAAAGCTCGGTCCCTTCAGGGGCCGAGTTGTTTACTACAAGGCGACCCGGCGCGGGCGGACGTTCGTCAAGGTCGCCCGCGACTTTCCCAGCTCGCAGATATGTTCCGCCTGCGGGCACCGGGACGGGAAGAAGCCGCTCCAGGTCCGGGCATGGACGTGCCCGGACTGCGCAGTCCGGCACTGTCGGGACTGGAACGCAGGCAAGAACGTCCGATACGAAGGACGCCGTATCCTCTCGGCGACAGCACCACCCACCCCCGGACCGGGGGCCTCACGCCGGTAACGGCGCGAGTAAACGCCTGCGGAGCGCACGTAAGACCAGGCAGCAGCCCGGCAGCGCGCACAACCCCCACCCTGGTGGGGAGGAAGCAGGAACCCACCCGAAGCGGGCGGACCTCACGGCGAGGACCACCCCCAGACGGAGAATCCCTGCCCTTCAGGGCAGTCGGAGGAGGTCAATCAGATCCTGCTCCAGATCCTCGGCACCAGTCTGCTGTTCCACCGACTGCGCCGTTCCGCCGGCCAGCCACCGCAGCACCGCGACGGCGACCGAGCAGCGAAGCCCTCCGCGCCAACGGGCCGGGACCACAGTCGGTACCGCAGGTGGTGAGGAGCCCGTGCTGTTCCGCGCGTGTCAACCCCTCGCAGGATTGACAGGTGCACGCTAATATTGCAGCTTTGGGAGCGCTCCCATAATCCCGCGTCCCGGACGAACAGCGTTGGTTTCCGCTCACGTGAGGAGTCGCAGTGAGAACACGACGGAAAACACTGGCCGCCCTGCTTCTCGGCCTCGCCGCCCTGTTCGGCCTGGGCGGCGGCCCGGCCTCCGCCGACCACGCCGGATCGCCCGGCGCGCAGGCCACCGGGCTGCACATCAGCGACGGCCGACTCGTCGAGAGCAACGGCAACGACTTCGTCATCCGGGGCGTCAGCCACCCCCACACCTGGTACCCCGGCGAGACGCAGTCGTTCGCGGACATCAAGGCCAAGGGCGCCAACACGGTGCGCGTCGTACTCGGCAGCGGCCAGCGCTGGGGTCCGAACAGCCCCGGGGACGTGGCCGGTGTCGTCGACCGGTGCAAGGCGAACCGTCTGATCTGTGTGCTGGAGGTGCACGACACCACCGGCTACGGCGAGGAGGGCGCGGCCGCCTCGCTGGACCAGGCGGCCGACTACTGGATCGGCCTCCAGCACGTCCTCGCCGGCCAGGAGGACTACGTCATCGTCAACATCGGCAACGAGCCCTACGGCAACGTCGACGCGTCCCGCTGGACCGCCGACACCGCCGCCGCCATCGCCAAGCTGCGGAGTGCCGGATTCGCGCACACGCTGATGGTGGACGCGCCCAACTGGGGCCAGGACTGGGAGGGCGTCATGCGCGCCAGCGCCCGGTCCGTCCACGCCGCCGACCCCACCGGCAACACGGTCTTCTCGGTGCACATGTACGGCGTCTACGACACCGCTCAGGAGGTCGACGACTATCTGAACGCCTTCGTCGGTGCCGGACTGCCCCTCGTGGTCGGCGAGTTCGGTATCGATCACACGGACGGAAACCCGGACGAGGACACCATCATGGCCACCACCACGCGGCTCGGGCTCGGCTACATCGGCTGGTCCTGGAGCGGCAACAGCGGTGAGGTCGCGTATCTGGACATGGTGGCCGGCTTCGACCCCGACCGGCTGACCGAGTGGGGCCAGCGGTTCTTCAACGGCGCCAACGGCATCCGCGAGACCTCCCGCGAGGCCACCGTCTACGGCGGCGGGATGGCGGACGGCACGCGGCGCCCGGCATCCCGCTGAGTCAACCGCCGCCCTCGGCAGCACTTCTGCCGCCCGAACCGGGCGCACGCCGGGGCCCCGCGGGGGTGCGTGCGATTCCCCTCGTGGCGACGGCGTCCCCGGCTCCGGCATGACGCGCGCCAGGGCAGACCCCGGCTCCGCACACGACATCCGCACCGCGACGCAGCACGGCAGGAGCACGACAGGAGACACGGCAGGAACACGGCAGGAGCACGACAACAGCACGGCAGGAGACACGGCAGGAGCACGACATCGCGACAAGGAGGAACACCGCCATGCGGCCAACAGCAACCCGGACCACCCGGACCGCCCGGACCGCCCGGACCGCCCGGACCGCCCGGACCGGGGGCCCGCCCGGCGCGACCCCGTCCGAAGAGCGGGGTGGGCGAGCACGGCGTGGCCCTGCTCGCTGCTCTCGTCAGTGGGACATCACCGGGCTCCAGCGCTTCAGCGGCGTGTGACAGCGCGCCTCCTCACATCCCCCACACCCAAGGATTCACCCCATGCCGATGCAACGACGTACGTTCCCCAGCCGGCGCACCGTGCTGAAACTGAGCGCGCTCGGAGCGGCGGGCGCCGGTGCGGCTCTGCAGGCGGCCGGTCAGGCAGTAGCGCACCGCCCTGCCTCGCCGGTCCACGCACCGCTGGACGCGCCGGCCGAGCCGTTCGCCGTCGGCGTGCGCGAGTACGCCTGGACCCGCGGCGACCGCCCGTGCACCACCTTCGTCTACTACCCCGCCACCGGCGCCCCCGGCGGCGACCCGG
>NZ_JAAKZZ010001137.1 GCF_011045075.1 Streptomyces boncukensis | reverse complement strand
CCGGACGGCGGCGCGTCGAGGGTGGTGACGACCCCGCCGGCGTCGACGGTGCGCGGCACCTGGTCCGCCGAGGGCTCGGCGCTCAGCGCGACCTCCTGCCAGGAGGTGTCCCCCTGAGCGGGCGCGGACGGGCCCGGATCGGAGGCGCGGAACGCCCCGGCGCCGGGACGGGTGACCACCAGCCCCTCGGCGACCAGCGCCGACAGGGCCCGCGAGACGGTGACGGGGCTGACGCGGTACTGCTCGACGAGTGCTCTGCTGGAAGGGAGCTTCTCACCCGGAGAGTAGCGATTCAGCTCATCACGCAAGGAAGCGGCGAGTTCACGCACACTGCTACGCTGCTGCATGAAAGATCATGATAGCGCTACTGCGAACCGTGCGATAGCGGCACACGCG
>NZ_JAAKZZ010001136.1 GCF_011045075.1 Streptomyces boncukensis | reverse complement strand
TCCCAGTCCACATCCTGACCCGCGACATGCACCCGCCCCAACGCCTGCAACACCGCAGACACCTCCGAACGATCCCTGCGCAACGCAGGCACCACCACCCCCGCAGCCGCCGCCTCCGAGGACACCGACTGCGCCACCATCCCCGCCAACACCCCATCCGGACCCAGCTCCACGAACCGGGACACACCCTCACCCTCCAGCGTGCGCACCCCGTCCGCGAACCGCACCGCCTCCCGCACATGCCGCACCCAGTACTCGGCGGAAAACTCCGCCACGGGACGGCCCGTGAGGTTGGAGACCACCGGAATCCGCGGCGCCGCATACGACAGCCCCTCCGCCACCCGGCGGAACTCCTCCAGCATCGGCTCCATCAACGGCGAGTGGAACGCCTGTCTCTTATAC
>NZ_JAAKZZ010001135.1 GCF_011045075.1 Streptomyces boncukensis | reverse complement strand
GCCCCTGCGGACTGCCCGCCGGGTACGGCGCCTGCTGCGGGCGCTTCCACGACGGGCGGGCCACCGCGTCGACGGCGGAGTTGCTGATGCGGTCGCGCTACGCCGCCTTCGCCGTGGGGGACGAGGCGTATCTGCTGCGCACCTGGCACCCGCGCACCCGTCCCACGCGTGTCGACGTGGCGGACGGGCCGGAGTGGACGGGGCTGGAGATTGTCGAGGCGGTCGGCGGCACGGCGTTCCACACCGAGGGTCAGGTCGCCTTCCGTGCGTACTGCACCGCCGACGGGAAGCGGGGCACGCTGGAGGAACGGAGCCGGTTCGTGCGGCACGAGGGGGAGTGGGTCTATCTGGACGCGGTGACGTGACCGCGCCTACCCGGCTCGGCGGAACCAGCGGGGCCGCC
>NZ_JAAKZZ010001134.1 GCF_011045075.1 Streptomyces boncukensis | reverse complement strand
GCCCGCACGCCCCGCAGCCTGCGGCCTACCCCAGCGTGTGGACGCCCGAGGAGCAGGCCCGGCACCGCGCCGAGCTGCTCGCCGCACTCGACGCCCACGACGCCGATGTCCGCGATCGGCACCTGCGTGCCGTGCCCGACGCCGAGCGGGGCGCGGCATGACGGCCCGCCGCTGCGCCGGATGCGGGCGCCGACTCCACGACCCCGTCAGTACCTCACTGGGCTGGGGGCCTGTATGCCGCAGACGCCTCCAGGAGCCCACAGACGGCCGGGTGAGCGCCTCTCAGGGCTCCAGCGACTCTCCGGTCGCACGCACCCCTGAGACGCGCCCTCTCGGACGCACAGCGCATCCGTCGGCGCAGCTCGCGCTGTTCACCTTCGGCGGCATCCCCCCGCCCACCACCC
>NZ_JAAKZZ010001133.1 GCF_011045075.1 Streptomyces boncukensis | reverse complement strand
CCCCGCCGACCGGCGCCACCGTGTTCCCCGTCGACCTGAGCGTCGGCGGGGAGCGCGTCCGCGCGAGCAGCGCTCAGCCATGGACGTGGGACGACTTCACCCGCCCGGCCACGCCCGCGTCGTGGGGGACGACGCCGCGCGAACCGGACTGGGCGCTGGTCGGCGGAACCGCCCCCGAGCGCTCCCTGGACGGCACCCGAGCTGTCGTGACCCTGTCGGAAGCCGAGGTCAGCCAGATCCGCTTCCAGATCATCCCCGGGCTCCTCGATGACGCCGGCCGAGCGCATGATCAGAACGTTCGCGCAGGCGCTCATCGCCGCGCTCGGCCTCGACACCACCGGAGTGCTGGACGCTCCCTGGGGCGATGCGCTCTCACTCGCGGGCGGGGCAGCGCTCCTGGCGCTGCTGACCG
>NZ_JAAKZZ010001132.1 GCF_011045075.1 Streptomyces boncukensis | reverse complement strand
CATGGTGACCAGCTCACCCAATATCCGACCGATACGGGCCGGGCCCGCATCCGGAATCAGATCGAAGACCCGGTAGGCGATATCCGGGTGCCGCAGAGCGACCTGCTCGGGGTCGCGGATATCGGTCTTCCCCATCTCGATGAACCGGCCGCCCTCGGCGAGCAGTCGCAGCGACGCGTCGGTGAACTCGCCCGCCAGACTGTTCAGCACCACATCCACACCCCGGCCGCCCGTCGCCTCACGGACCGACTCCTCAAAAGCCACATCCCGCGACGACGCCCGGTGCGCCGCATCGATCCCCATCTCCTCCAGCACACCGTGCTTACCAGGGCTCGCCGTCGCGAAGACCTCAGCACCCCGATACCGCGCAATCTGCACCGCCGCCATCCCCACCCCACCCGTCGCCGCGTGAATC
>NZ_JAAKZZ010001131.1 GCF_011045075.1 Streptomyces boncukensis | reverse complement strand
GGCCCAGCCCGCCGCGGCCCCGGCGGCGAGCGGAACGGCGCACAGCAGCGTCAGGCTGGCGGGCTCGAAGGGCTTCGCCAGAAACGCGTCCACACCCCCGGACACCCGGTCGGTCTCCGCCGCCAGCTCCGTGCACGCGCTGACGAGCGCCAGCGGAATGTGCCGCGTACGCGGATCCGCACGCAGCCGCTCCGCGGTCTGCACCCCGTCCAGCCGGGGCATCACCGCGTCGAGCGTGACGACGTCGGGTTGGATGCGATGCACCACGTCCAGGCAATGGGCACCGTCGACGGCGGTCACGACCTCGAAGCCCTCCAGCTCAAGGTTGACCCTGATCAACTGCCGGATGACCTTGCTGTCGTCGACGACAAGGACCCGGCCGGACATACCTGGCACACCTCAAAGCGTAGGCGTAC
>NZ_JAAKZZ010001130.1 GCF_011045075.1 Streptomyces boncukensis | reverse complement strand
GGTGCGGAGTTGCCCTCACGAGGAAAGGGGCGTCATGCGGGCCCGGAAGCAGGACCGATCACCTGAGCGTGGTGCGACGACCGCGCCCGCACGTCCGGGCGCGGCGCTGCCTCCGCTCGCGGCGCTGCAGCGGGCGGCCGGCAACCAGGCCGTGACCCGGACGATCCAGCGCGCCCCGCAGGAGGGCAGGCCGGAGGCGCAGGGATCGCAGCGTTCGGTGAGCGAGTGGAAGCGCCGGGCGCAGGCGGTCAACGAGTTCGTCAAGTCATGTACGTGCGAACAGAACATGTTCCAGTACGGCCGTGTCGAGGATGAAGTGGTCGTCCGCTACCGGCGCAGCTACAAGCACCAGCGTGACGAACAGAGCCTGCGCCATGCCGTGCGCAGGCTCCTGAGCGCCTCCGCCTGGCTGGAGGAGCAGGGGAGGG
>NZ_JAAKZZ010000112.1 GCF_011045075.1 Streptomyces boncukensis | reverse complement strand
GCGCGGACACCCTCGACTACGTCGCCCTCGGCGACAGCTACAGCGCCGGGTCCGGCGTGCTCCCCCTCGACGCCGGGGCGCCGCTGCTCTGCCTGCGCTCGTCCCTCAACTACCCCCACCTGCTCGCCCGGCAGACCGGTGCCCAGCTCAAGGACGTCACCTGCGGCGCCGCCCAGACCAAGCACTTCACCAGCTCCCAGTACCCGGGCGTGGCCCCGCAGCTGGACGCCCTCTCCCGGGACACCGACCTGGTCACCCTCACCATCGGCGGCAACGACAACAACACCTTCATCGGCGCCATCGTCGCCTGCGGCACCGCCGGAGTGGCCACCGGCGGCAACGGCAACCCGTGCGAGAAGCTGTACGGCGACAAGTTCACCAAGGACATCGACGCCAAGACGTACCCCGCGCTCAAGGAGTCCCTCAGAGCCGTCAAGAACAAGGCCCCCGACGCTCGGGTCGGCATCCTCGGGTACCCGTGGATCGTGCCCGCCGAAGCGGACCGCTCCTGCTTCGCGAAGATGCCGGTCGCCGAGGGCGACGTCCCCTACCTGCGCAAGCTCCAGGCGCATCTGAACGGCGCGATCGAGCGCGCGGCGAAGGAGACGGGCACCACCTACGTCGACCTGTCCCGGGCCTCCGAGGGCCATGACGCCTGCCGTCCGGCGGGCACCCGCTGGATCGAGCCCGTCCTGTTCGGCACCAACTTCGTCCCCGTCCACCCGAACGCGCTCGGCGAGGCGAAGATGGCCGAGCAGGCGAAGGAGGCGCTGGGCCTGGGCTGAGCCCCTCCCCCGCCGCGGCCCCGCCCGCGCCGCCCGGCTCAGGCGGGCCGCTGGTCGTGATGGTCCTGGGGGAGGAGGTGCCGCCGCCCCCAGGACCCCAGCGGGGCCAGCGCCTCGTTGAGGGAGACCCCGAGCGGGGTCAGCGAGTACTCGACCCGGGGCACCGTCTCCGCGTACGCGGCGCGCCGTACGATGCCGTCCTCCTCCAGCTCCCGCAGGTGCGCCGTGAGGACCTTCTCGGTGACACCCGGGAGGGCCCGCTTGAGCTGGCCGAAGCGGAGGGTGCCCGCGTCGTCCAGGGCCCACAGGATCAGCACCTTCCACTTGCCGCCGACCACGTCGATCGCCGCGTCGATCCCGCACACATACTCATCTCGCCTGGACATGCCCCCATCCTAGAGAGCGCGCCCGCCTGGACTGCACCGGAATGTCTTGCTCCGGCAGCAGCGGCGCCGCAGGTTGTTCCGAGCACGCCGAACCCGTGGCACACCTTTCCGCCGCCCCCCTAGCCTGGGGGAACGCGAGACGAAGGACCGTTGACCGTGTACCGCGCGGGCCGCCGAATCCGCAGCACAGACCCGGCTTCACGCCGCGGCACCGCCCGTACCCGCGTCGCATCCAGCTGAGGAATGTGTGCATCGGGGGGAACTGAGCACCATGTACAGCATCATCGTGGTTCAGCGGGATCAGCAGATTCGCCTGGCGCCCGGCGAGCACCTCGGATTCGGACGGCGGCAGCGGGCCGCCGCGCTCCGCAACGAGCCCGCTCCCGCCCGGCGCTGGTTCAGCATCCCGCACGACGGCGTCTCCCGCCGGGCGGGAGTCATCATCGCCAAGGGGGACTACTGGACTCTCAGCAATCTGAGCCGTCACCAGACGTATGTCGTCGAGAACCCGGAGGGCGCGGGCGAGCACATCAAAGTCGCACCGGGCCGGGCCGAGGCGCCGGTGCCCTTCGAGTTCGCCCGGGTGGTGCTCCCCGCGGCGGACGAGCTGCTCGCCTTCGACGTCTGGGCGCCGCGGCACAACTACCACACGGACCCGGACACGAACCCGGACGGCGGCGACGCCGAGCAGGGCACGGCGGAGCAGGACGCGGCCGAGCAGCACACCACCGCACCGGCCTTCCCGCTCGACCGCTCCAAACGGTACTTCCTGGCGCTCGCGGCGCTGTGCGAGCCGCGGCTGCGCGGCCAGCCGTACGCGGCGCTGCCCACCACCCAGCAGCTGCTCGCCCGGCTGCGCCCGGTGTGGCCCACCGTCAACCGCACGGCGCTGCAGTGGAACATCGACTATCTGGCGCTGAAGCTGCGCCTCAGCTCGGCCCCGGCCGAGCACGACACCAGAGGCCGGCACAACGGCAAGAAGGAGACGCTGGCGCTGCTCGCACTCCGCTTCGACCTCGTACACGAGGACGACCTCACCCTGCTCAGCGGCGGGGAGTGCCGCCGGTGACCCTCTGCGTACCCACCGGATACCGGGTCGGGGCGTGGGAGGTCGGGCCGCGGATCGCCACGGGAGCCTTCGCCGGCGTCTACGCGGGGCGCCGGGTGGCGCACGCCCCGTGGCTGCCCGCCTCCGCCGCGCTCAAGTTCGTCCCCACCGGCACCAGCACGCCACGGCAGCTGCGCCATCTGCGAGAGCTCGTCGAGCGCGAGGTCCAGGTGCTCAGCAGGGTGCGCCGGCCGCGGCTGATCAGAATGTACGAGACGCTGACCGTGGACGACCCCTCCAGCCCGGAGCTGGACGGCGCCACCGTGCTGGTCCTGGAGCGCGCCGAGCGCTCCCTGGACGTCCTGCTGCGCCGCGCGCACCCGGCGCCCCCGGCGCTGCTCACCCAGATCTGCGAGGGGCTGGCCCAGCTGCACCAGGCCGGGTGGGTGCACGCCGATCTCAAGCCGGGCAACGTCCTGCTGATGGCCGACGGCAGCGTCCGCCTCGCCGACTTCAACCTCACGGCCGAGCTGGACGGCACCCACGGCTACGTACCCGCCTTCCGCACGGCGCGGTTCACCCCGCCCGAGCTGCTGTGGGCGGAGGCCACCCCGCGCGGGCACCGGATCCGCAGCACCGCGGACATCTGGGCCTTCGGCATGCTGGCGCACCTGTGCCTCACCGGCACCACGCCGCTGCCCGGCGCGACGCCGTCGGACGCGCTGGAGGCCGCCGCCCGCTACGCGCGCGGCGACGCGCCGCTGCGGCTCTCGCCCGAACTCCCCGCTGCCTGGCGGGGGATCGTCGCCGACTGCCTCGCCCCCTCGCACGAGCTGCGCACGGCGCACGACGCGGAGAGCCTGCTGCTCCGGGTGGCCCGCGCCGAGAGCCGGCGGCGGGTGCCGCGCGATGCGCCTCGGCTGCCCGGGGTGTCCCGGGAGCCCCGGGACGCCCGGCCCGCGCCGCCGCCACCGGTCCGGCCCGGGGGCCCTGGCGGCCCCGGTGCGTCCGGAGCGGCCGGGACCGGCTCCGGCTCCGGCTCCGGTCTCGGCTGGCGGGTGGCGGCGTCCGCTGCGGCCGGGTCGGCGCTGGCCGCGGCGCTGCTCGCCGCCGTGCGGCGGCGGAGGCGGATGCGCTAGGACTTGCCCTGCGGATCTCGCCGGGTAGGGGCTGCCCCTCGCTGTTCGTCGCAGGGTGCGGGTGCTCTGCGGTTGCGCGGCGCGCAGTTCCCCGCGCCCCTGGCGGAGCAGCACGTCCAAGGGCCCCGCCCGGTCGGCCGGGCGGGGCCCTTCGTTCCTGGGGCCGTCAGCCCCTGAGGGCGCCCTTGACCCACCTGGCGTTGTGCCAGCCGGTGTTGAACTTCTTGTAGCCGTACGTCTTGTACGTGTGGGTGTGGTAGCCCCCACCGAGCCGCTTGAAGATGGCCTTGCCGTACACGGGCTTGCCGTTGACCCGGGTGTCCCGCACGAAGCCGTGCATCCGGTAGCGCTTCTTGCCGAGCACCTTGCACTTCCGGTACTTCATGTAGCCGTTGCCGTTGGACAGCTTCAGCTTGTAGACCTTGCTGCAGGCGATGCGCTTGGGCGCGGCGACGTGGCTGGAAGCGGAGTCGGCGACAGCCGCAGCGGGCCCCGCCAGAGCGGTGGCGCTCACGGTCGCGACACCGACGATCGCCATGCGTGCCTTCTTCATGAACTCTCCTAGTCGCGCAGTCCGGGCGGCCGAACCGCCCCCCGTTCGATGCGCTGCCAGCATCCGCGGAAACCGCCGGGCCCGTAACCTCGCAACTGTCAGGTTCGCAACACCGCCCCTGGTGTCCTGGAGGTAACCACCCACTGTTTTGTGCGTACTTGATCATGAACCGGGCGGCCAGCAGCCTGGAGGGCATGGATACGGACACTGCACACAAGACCCCCGTCACCCTGCTCGGCCTCGGCGACATGGGCGCGGCCCTCGCCCGCACCTGGCTGGCCGCCGGCCACCCGCTGACCGTGTGGAACCGCACCCCGTCCAAGGCGGAACCGCTGCAGGCGTACGGGGCGCGCGTCGCCGCGACCCCCGCCGAGGCGGTGGCGGCCTCCCCGCTCGTGATCGCCTGCCTGCTGGACGACGCGTCCGTCGAGGACGCGCTGAAGGACGCCGAGCTGGCGGGGAAGGACCTGGTGAACCTGACCACCGGCACCCCCGGTGAGGGCCGGGCCCGGCGCGGCTGGGCCGAGCGGCGGGGCGCCCGCTTCCTGGACGGCGGGATCATGGCCGTCCCGCCGATGATCGGCGTCCCGGAGTCGGGCGGCTACGTCTTCTACAGCGGTTCCGGCGCGCTGTACGAGGAGCACCGTGCGACGCTGTCGGTGCCGGCGGGCGCGGTGTACGCGGGCGAGGACGCGGGGCACGCGGCCCTGCTGGACGTGGCGCTGCTGAGCGCGATGACGGGGATGTTCGCCGGGATCACACACGCGTTCTCCCTGGTGCGCGGCGAAGCGGGCAAAGAGGGCGAAGAGGGCATTTCACTCGGGGAGTTCGGGCGGCTGCTGGCCGACTGGCTCGGCGCGATGAGCGCGAGCACCGGCGAGATGGCCGCCCAGTTGGAGAGCGGCGACTTCACCCAGGGCGTCGTCTCCAACCTCGCGATGATGGTGCAGGGCAACGAGACGCTGCTGCGGACGGCGCGGGAGCAGGGCGTGAGTACGGAGCTGTTGACGCCGTACACCGACCTGATGCGGGAGCGCCTGGACGCGGGGCATCCCGACGAGGGCACCGCGGGCACCGTCGACCTCCTGCGCCGGTGACGGTGCGTCGACAGCGCCGACCGCGCCCCGCACGGGGCCGCCCCTATCCGGCCTCCGCCGACTGCGGGTCCGCCTGGGCCGGGGGGCGCCCCGGATCACCGGGTGATCTGCCCAGATGGTGGAAGACGAGGTTGAGGGCCACCGCTGTCACGCAGCCCGTCGAGATGCCGGAGTCCAGGATGATCTTCGCGCTCTCCGGGAACGCGTGGTAGAAGTCCGGCGCCGCGATCGGTACGGTGCCGACCGCCAGCGAGACCCCGACGATCAGGACGTTGCTGTCCTGGTCGAGGCCCGCCTTCTGGAGGGTCTGGATGCCGCTCGCGGCGACCGAGCCGAACAGGACGACGCCCGCGCCGCCCAGCACCGGCTGCGGCACGCAGGCGACCAGGGCCGCCGCCACCGGGCACAGGCCCATCACGACGAGGATCCCGCCGCCCGCCGCGACGACGAACCGGCTGCGGATCCGCGTCATCGCGACGAGCCCGATGTTCTGGGCGAAGGCGCTGCACACGAAGCCGTTGAAGAAGGGGCTGACGAACGACCCCGCGGTGTCGGCGCGCAGGCCCGCCGCGATGGTCCGCTCGTCCGCCGGCCGCTCGACGATCTCGCCGAGTGCCAGCATGTCCGCGGTGGACTCCGTCATCGACACCAGCATCACCACGCACATGGACACGATGGCGGCGAGCGCGAACTGCGGGGCGCCGAAGTGGAAGGGGGTGGGGAAGCCGACCGGGTCGGCCTCCCGCAGGGCCGTGAAGTCCGCGATGCCGACGGGGATCGCGATCAGCGTGCCCGCCAGCAGCCCCAGCAGCACCGCGATCTGCTTGACGAAGCCCCTGGTGAACCGGCGCAGCAGCAGGACGATCAGCAGGGTGAGGCCCGCCGTGCCGATGTTGGCGCCGGCGCCGTGGTCCGGGGCGTTCGCGTCGCCGCCCTGCGCCCAGTTGAAGGCCACGGGCATCAGCGAGAGCCCGATCAGGGTGATGACGGTGCCGGTGACGACGGGCGGGAAGAAGCGGACCAGCTTGCTGAAGAACGGCGCGAGGACGAAGCCGAGCGCCGCCGCGACCATCGTCGCGCCGAAGATGACGGGGAGGGCGTCCTCGGGGCCCTGCGCCTTGTTGATGGCGAGCATGGGCGCGACCGTGGCGAAGGTGACGCCGTTGACGAACGGCAGCCGGGCGCCGATCTTCCAGACGCCCAGCGTCTGGAGCAGCGTGGCGATGCCCGCCATGAAGAGGCTGGCGCCGGTGAGGAACGTCAGTTCGGTGACGGAGAGGCCGACCGCCGCCCCGATCACGAGGGGCGGCGCGACGACGCCCGCGTACATCGCGGCGACGTGCTGGAGCCCCGTGGTGAACAGCTTCAGGGGCGGCAGCCCCTGGTCGACGGGGTGCTTGGACTGCGGCTGCGGGAACGAGTCCGCCACTGCGGCCTCCTGTCGATGTCCGGTGCCCCAGGGCGGGCACGCGCTGTCCGGGAGGTGGTGCCGTGGTGCGCATGGTGCTGCTGGTGCCCCTGCGAGGGCAGGAGGGTGAACCGGCCGGGAGCCGTCCCTCCCGGCCGGTGGTCCGATGCGGCGGCGCCGTGCCCGGGTCAGCTCCCGGCGATCCGGGCCAGCCGGTCAGCCTGCGTCCGCGCGTCCCGTGCGATCCCGTCCTCGTCGACGGTGACCAGCCGGCCGCCCTCCACCACGGGCCTGCCGCCGACGAGGGAGAGGGTGACCGGGGCCGGGGCGCCCAGCACGAGCGCGGCGACCGGGTCGGCGATCGAGGAGTGGCCGAGGCCGTCCAGCTTCCACAGCACCGCGTCGGCGAGTTTGTCCGGCTCCAGCGAGCCGGTCTCGGCGGCGCGGCCGAGCACCTGGGCGCCGCCGTGGGTGCCCAGGCGCAGCGCCTGGCGTACGGTCAGCGCCCGCTCCCGGTGGGGGCCGAGGCGGTTGATCAGCAGCGCGTTGCGCAGCTCGGTGTGCAGCTCCCCCGACTCGTTGGACGCGGTGCCGTCCACGCCGAGCCCGACCGGGATCCCGGCGGCCAGCATGTCCGGCACCCGGGCGACCCCGGCGGCCAGCCGCGCGTTGGAGGAGGGGCAGTGCGCGGCGCCGGTGCGGGTCCGGGCGAACGCCGCGATGTCGGCGTCCGTCATATGGACGCAGTGCGCCATCCACACGTCCTCGCCGAGCCACCCGGTGGACTCGAAGTAGTCGGTCGGGCCCATGCCGAACAGCTCGTGGCAGAACTTCTCCTCCTCCGCCGTCTCCGAGCCGTGCGTGTGCAGCCGTACGCCCTTGCGCCGGGCCAGCACCGCCGCCTCGCGCAGCAGTTCGGTGGAGACGGAGAACGGGGAGCAGGGCGCGACGGCAACGTGCAGCATCGAGCCGGACGAGGGATCGTGGTGGGTGTCCACGGCCTCCTCGGTGGCCCGCAGTGCCGCCTCGGTGGACTCGACGGCGAAGTCCGGCGGCAGCCCGCCGTCCGAGGCGCCCCGGTCCATGGAGCCGCGCGCGGCGGTGAACCGCACGCCCAGCTCGCGGGCAGCGCGGATCCCGGCGCCCAGCAGGTCGCCGCTGCCGCGCGGGAAGACGTAGTGGTGGTCCATCGCGCAGGTCACCCCGCCGCGGGCCATCATGGCGAGGGAGCCGCGCGCGGCGGCGTACACCATCTCCTCGTCGATGCGGGCCCATGTGGGGTAGAGGGCGACGAGCCAGTCGAACAGGTTGGCGTCCTGGGCGAGGCCCCGGGTGAGCCACTGGTAGAAGTGGTGGTGGGTGTTGACGAGGCCGGGGGTGAGCAGGTGCCCGGTGCCGTCGACGCGGCGGGTGACGTGCTCCAGGTCCGCCGGCGCCCTGCCGGGGCCGACGGACTCGATGCGGTCGCCCCGCACGACCAGATGGCCGTCGGCGTACTCGGTGCCCTGCCCGTCGACGGTCGCGACGGAGCAGCGCTCGATGACCGTGCGGGGCGCGGCGTCGGAATGCTGTGCCATGGTGGGGTCCTCGCTCGGGCTACAGGTTGGTCAGGTCCACCGGGATGCGGGCCCGTGCCCCGTCCCGCAGGACCGTCGCCTCGATCAGGCCGTAGGGGCGGTCCGCCGCGTGGTAGACGGCGCCGTCCTTGGCCTGATTCTCGATCCCGCAGAAGGACAGGTCCTGCTGGAAGTGGTGCTTGTTCGGCATCGAGAAGCGGATCTCGTCCAGCTCGGCGCGGGACTCCAGGACCCGGGAGCCCATCTGGTAGAGGGTCTGCTGGAGGGAGAGGGAGTAGGTGTCGGCGAACGCGCGCAGCAGGTGCTCCCGGGTCCGGGCGTAGCAGGCGTCCCAGTCCGGCTCCGGCTCTGTCTCCCGCCCTGTCTCCGGCTCTGTCTCCGGCTGGGCCGCGCCGCCGTCCCAGGAGTGCCGCCACCAGGAGGTGACCGACGTGGCCAGGATGCGGTCGTAGTCCTCCCGCAGCGTCGTGTACCGGTCCTTGATGTAGCCCCAGAACTCCGAGGCCGTGGTGTTCATGACGGTCAGGTCCTTCAGACCGCTGAGGACCTCGAAGCCCTCCCCGTCGTAGGTGATCTGCGCCAGCCGGGTCTCCCGGCCCGTGCGCACGAAGGAGTGCGCGTGCTCGCCGGCGCCGGGGGCTATCCGCTCCCAGGCGTACTCCTCGACCCGGATGCGGGCGCGCTGGATCGGCTCGGTGCTCTCGACGAAGTGCCGGGCGAGCAGCAGCCCGAACGCCTCGGCGGACGCGATGCCGTGCTCCTTGGCGAAGGCGTACACGGTGTTCTTGGCGGTGTCGGTCGGCAGCACATGGGCGTTGGAGCCCGAGTAGTGGACCTCGTCCAGGTCGCCGCTGAGGGCGACGGAGACGCTGAGGTCCTTGATGTGGTGGGTGTCGCCGTCCCGCACGACCTTGACGAGGCGGTTCTCCGCCTTGCCGTACTGGTTCTGGCCGAGAATCGTGGGCATGTGGTGTCAGCTCCCTCGGTACACGGAGTAGCCGAACGGGTTGAGCAGCAGCGGCACGTGGTAGTGCTCCCCGGCGCGGACGGCGAAGGCGACCGTCACCTCCGGGAAGAAGGCGCCGCTGTCCCGTAGCGCGGGGGCGTCCTGCTGTGCCTCGGCTTGTCTGCCTTGCGCGGTGAGGTACGGCTCCGTCTCGAAGCGGAGCCGTACCTGGGTGGTGCCCTCCGGCAGCGCCGGAAAGTCCGTGCAGCGCCCGTCGGAGTCGGTCGTGGAGGTGGCGTGCCGGGGCCAGTCCCCGCCCCGGCGCACGGCCAGGTGCACCGTGACGCCGGCGGCCGGGCGGCCGGTGCTGGTGTCGAGGATGTGCGTGGACACGGACGCCGCGCCCCCGGTGCCGTCGCTGCTCCCGGTGCCGTCGCTGCCGCTCATGCCGTGGGTGCTCCTTCCTCCGCGAGACGGGACAGCCGGATACGATTGATCTTCATCAGCTCCTGCCGCACGATCTCCCGCTCCCGTTGCGGGGAGTTGTCGATCCTGTCGCGGACGGCGTCCCGCAGCTGCCCGCCGGTGAGCCCGGTGGCGCAGATCAGGAACACATGACCGAACTTGTCCTGGTAGGCCAGGTTCAGCTCCAGCATCTCCGCCCGGAGCGCCTCGGGCGCCCCCGCCATGCCGCGCTGTTCGCGGCCGGAGACCGGATCGCCGGGCTTCGGGCGGCCGATCGGCGGGTGCCCCGCCATGGCCTGGTCCAGCCCCTCGTCGGTGAGCGCGGCCGTGGCCTCGTCACTCGTGTGCAGCAGGGCCTCGGCGGTGCCGTAGGGGCGGTGGGCGAGCAGCGCGCTCCCCCAGGTCCGGGCGGCGCACATCTCGTGGAGCGCGGCGCGCGCCGCGCCCTCCTCCGCGGTGTTGAACCAGATCAGACCTGGCGGCTGGCGCGACATCCCGGGACCTCCGTGGCCGGTGCTGTGCGGGCTGGGGAACAGCTAAAGACCCCGGGGCACATCCCGTCAACACTTTGTTGAACTCTTTTCACCATCCCGGAAGATGAAAACCGCCATCCGGAAGGATGGCGGTCCCGGTCCCCTTCCGGTTCAGCCGCCCTTCGCGGCGTTCTCCCGGTTGAGGTAGTTGTAGACGGTGAAGCGGCTCACGCCCAGCGCGGCGGCCACCGTCTCCACGCCGTGCCGCACGGAGAACGCGCCCCGCGCCTCCAGGACCCGCACCACCGACTGCTTGGTCCTGCGGTCCAGTTCCGCCAGCGGCATGCCGTGCCGCCGCTCCAGCTCGGCCAGGATGTGATCGAGGGAGTCGGACAGGTGCGGCAGCCGCACCGCGACCACGTCCTCGCCCTCCCAGGCGAGCACCACATCGTCGCCTTCCGCCCGGTCCGGCACGACCAGTTCGCCGCCCATGGCGTCCACCAGCGGCTTGACCGCGGCGACGAACGGGTGGTCCGGGGTCGCTGCGCTCATCGGCCGGCGTCCTGACCGACCACGTTGACCTGGATCGAGACCCGGGTCGCCCCGGCGTCCAGCGACTCGCGGAGCAGCCGCTGCACGGTGCCGAGCACCTGCTCGGCACCGCCCTCCGCCGTGTTGCCGAACGGGCCGACGTCCACCGCGTCCAGCCCGGCGCCCTCGACGACCTCCCGGGACACCAGCGCATGCGCCGGAGGCTCGTCCAGATCGAACGGCTCGGTCGTGAACTCCACTCGCAATCGCTGCATGGCCTCACACTAGTGCCGTGTCCGGCGGAGCATGGTTGCCCTCTGTCGGGGCAGCCGGGTCGGGGCAGCCCCTGCCCGTGTCCTGCGGTCTGCGGCCGGGTTGTGGTTGCTCGCGCAGTTCCCCGCGCCCCTGAAGCGCCCCTGCGGGGCGCCAGGGCGCGCCCCGCAGGGGCGCGGGGAACTGCGCGACCGGCCACAACCCAGCCGCGGACTGCAACGCACCGGCAGGGGCAGCCCCTGCCCAGCAAGATCCGCCGGTCACGGCACTGGGCCGTGGCCGGGCACGGGGATCAGCCGAGCTCGCCGAGCACGTCCCGCAGAAAGTCCAGCGTCTCCTCCGGCTGATACGCCTCCGCGCACAGCCGGTCCATGATCAGGGTGTACTGGTCGACGTCGGTCCGCTTGTCCAGATAGACGGCACTGGTCAGATGCTCCAGATACACCTTGTCCGGCAGGTCCGGGTCCGCGAACCGCAGGATCGTGACCGACGAGCCGGCCGCTGCGGCGGTCACGCTGAACGGCGCCACCTGGAGCGTGACATTCGGCTGCCGCGCCACCCTCAGCAGATGCTCCACCTGGCCGCGCAGCACCTCGCTCCCGCCGAACGGGCGGCGCACCGCCGCCTCGTCCACCACCGCCCACAGCATCGGCGCGTCCGGCCGGGTGAGCAGCTGCTGCCGGTCCATCCGCAGCCGCACCAGCCGGCCGAGCCGGCGCGGCGAGCTGCCCGGGTAGCCCAGCCGGCTGATGGCGTACGCGTACGCCTCGGTCTGCAGCAGGCCGGGGAGGAACTGCACCTCGTACGAGCGGATCATCGACGCCGCGTCCTCCAGGCCGAGGTGCAGCTCGAACCAGTCCTCCAGCACGTCCGAGTACTGGTGCCACCAGCCCGGCGAGTTGGCCTGCTCGGCGAGCGAGAAATACCCCGCGCGCTCCTCGGCGTCCAGCACGCCGTACAGCGTGAGCAGATCGGCCAGGTCCCGCTGCTTGGAGCCGACCTGGCCCCGCTCCAGCCGGGTGATCTTCGCATGCGAGCCGCGGATGGCCCGGCCCGCGTCCTCGCGGGTGATCTCCCGCTCCTGGCGCAGTCGGCGCAGCTTCGCACCGAGCACGATGCGCAGCGCCGTCGGTCCGGCTTGCTGCGGGGTCGGCTCACCGATCGGCTGCGGCAGAGCGGGCATCACGGGCTCCCGGGGCTGGCTGGATGGTCCATTATCCGACACCGGGGTCCCGGCGCGCTACGAATACTCAGCGAATCCGAAAGAATACGCACGCTCAACTCGCCTCCCTTCCAGGCGGGGTGAGAACGTGTCATACAAGACGAAGGGGTACGGCGATGGCCACGATGGACGAGAGCGCCGAAGAGCGGGACCTCGGTCTCGACCGCCACCACAGCGCGCGGATCTACGACTACTTCCTCGGCGGCAAGACCAACTTCCCGCCGGACCGGGAGGTGGCCGAGAAGCTGCTCGAAGCCTTCCCCGGCTTCCGGCACGCCGCGCGCACCAACCGCGCCTTCATGCACCGTGCCGCGCGGCTGCTCACCGAGCGCGGCGTACGGCAGTTCCTGGACATCGGCACCGGCATCCCCACCCCGCCCAATCTGCACGAGGTGGCGCAGGGCGTGGCACCGGACACCCGGGTGGTCTACGTCGACAACGACCCCATCGTCCTCGCCCACGCCCGCGCCCTGCTCACCGGCAGCCCGGAGGGGCGCACGGCCTATGTGGAGGCCGACATCACCGATCCGGAGTCCATCCTCGCCTCGCCCCGGCTGCGCGACACCATCGACCTCGCGCAGCCCACGGCGCTGTGCCTGGTGGGCCTGATGCACTACATCACCGACGAGGAGGACGCGTACGGCATCGTGGAGCGCCTGGTCGCGGCGCTCGCGCCGGGCTCGTACCTGGTGTTCTCCCAGTGCACGCCGGACTTCGCGCCTGAGGAGTGGGAGCGTGCCATCGAGGTCTACAAGGCGGACGGCGGCAGCGCGCAGGTGCGCGGCCGGGAGGAGATCAGCCGGTTCTTCGCCGGACTGGAGCTGATCGAGCCGGGCATCGAGGTACCGCACCGGTGGCACCCCGACCCGGACTCCTCCGGAGTGACGCACCTCGCGGACGCAGGCGACATGGACGACGCGCTGGTGAGCGTGTGGGCGGGGGTCGCCATAAAGCGCTGAGCGCGCTCCCCTTCGGCTTGCGAATCCGGCTTGCGACAGGGCCCCGGGCGGTTCGCCCGGGGCCCTGTCGCGCCCGGGGGCCTTGACAGGGGTGCGATCCGCGCAGCAATCTTTTTCAGTAAGCAGAATATGTTTTCCGCATAATGAAAGATCAGCGAACAGTGGAAGGGAGCCAGGCCACCGTGCGGTACACCGTCAACGCCTCGATCCTCCTCACCGAACTACCGCTCCTGGAGCGCCCCGCGGCGGCGGCCGCCGCCGGGTTCCGCGCGATCGAGCTATGGTGGCCGTGGCCGGACGACCCCACGCCCGAGCAGGCCCGGCTCGACGCGCTGCGCACCGCGCTGGACGACGCCGGGGTCCGGCTCACCGGCCTGAACTTCTACGCCGGCCAACTGCCCGGACCCGACCGGGGCGCGCTGTCGATCCCGGGCGAGGAGTCGGCGAAGTTCCGCGCGAACGTCGAGGTCGCCGCCGAGTTCGCCCGCTCCGTCGGCTGCCGCGCGCTCAACGCGCTGTACGGCAACCGGGTGGACGGCGTCCCGGAGGAGGAACAGGACGCGCTGGCGCTGGAGAACCTCGCGCTGGCGGCCCGCGCGGCGGACCGCGCGGGCGCGGTGCTGCTCGTCGAGGCGCTCAACGCGCCCGAGTCGCCCCGCTGTCCGCTGGTGAGCGCCCCGCGCGCGATGGAGGTCGTGGAGCGGGTGAACGCCACGACGCGCCTGGACAACGCGCGCTTTCTGCTGGACCTCTACCACCTGTCGATGAACGGGGAGGATCTGGAGCGGGTCATCGACACCTGCACGGGCAGGACGGGCCACGTCCAGATCGCCGACAACCCGGGGCGGGGCGCGCCCGGCACCGGCTCCCTGGACCTGCCCGCGCTGCTGGAGCGGGTGGGCAAGGCGGGGTACGACGGCTGGGTCGGCCTGGAGTACAAGTCCCCCGAGGGCGCCGACCCCTTCACCTGGCTCCCCCGGGACGCGCGCGCGTCCTAGTGCCGTGACCGGTCCCAGCGGGTGCCCGTACCCGAGAACCCCCGACGAAAGGCAGCGCACATGCCCTCCTCGTACGCCCCCGGACACACCAGGCTCACGTTCATCGGCCTGGGCATCATGGGCGCCCCCATGGCCCGCAACCTCGTCCGGGCCGGATACGACGTCACCGTCTGCAACCGCGACCACGCCAAGGCCGAGGCGTTCGCCGAGGACGGCGCCAGCAGCAGCGCCCCCGGCATCGCCGCCGCGGTGCGCGACGCGGACGTCGTCATCACCATGGTGCCCGCCTCGCCCGAGGTGGAGGAGGTCGTCCTGCACCCGGACGGCGTCCTGGACCATCTGAAGCCCGGCGTCCTGCTCATCGATATGTCGACCATCACCCCGCAGACCTCCGTGCGGGTCGCCGAGGCGGCGCGGGCCAAGGGCATCCAGGTGCTGGACGCCCCCGTCTCCGGCGGCGAGGCGGGCGCCGTCGAGGGCGTGCTGTCCATCATGGTGGGCGGCGACCAGGAGGCGTTCGACGCCGCCCGCCCGGTCTTCGAGGCGCTCGGCACCACCGTCGTACGGTGCGGCCCGCACGGCGCGGGCCAGACCGTCAAGGCCGCCAACCAGCTCATCGTCGCCGTCAACATCGAGGCCCTCGCGGAGGCGGTGGTCTTCCTCGGGAAGTCCGGCGTCGAGCTGTCCGCCGCGCTCGACGTGCTCGGCGGCGGGCTCGCCGGATCCGCCGTCCTCGCCCGCAAGAAGGACAGCATCCTCGCCGGGGACTTCCGGCCCGGCTTCAAGGTCGACCTGCACCACAAGGACCTGGGCATCGTCACCGACGCCGCCCGCGCGGTCGGCGCGGCCGTGCCGGCGGGCGCGCTGGTGGCCCAGCTGGTGGCCGCGCTGCGCGCCCAGGGCGACGGCGGCCTCGACCACGCCGCGCTGGTGCGCGGCGTCCAGCGCCTCTCGGGCGAACCGCCGCAGTCGAACGCCTGACCAAGAAGGAGCCCGCATGCCCCGTATGACCGCTGCCCGCGCGGCAGTCGAGATCCTCAAGCTCGAAGGCGTGGACGCCGCGTTCGGCGTGCCGGGCGCCGCGATCAACCCCTTCTACGCCGCGCTCCGCGCCGCGGGCGGGGTGCACCACACGCTCGCCCGGCATGTCGAGGGCGCGTCCCATATGGCCGAGGGGTACACACGCGCCCGGCAGGGCAACATCGGCGTGTGCATCGGCACCTCGGGCCCCGCGGGCACCGATATGATCACCGGGCTCTACTCCGCGACAGGCGACTCGATCCCCATCCTGTGCATCACGGGCCAGGCCCCCACCGCAGTGCTGCACAAGGAGGACTTCCAGGCGGTCGACATCGCGGCCATCGCCGCGCCCGTCACCAAGAAGGCGACCACCGTGCGGGAGGCGGCGCAGGTGCCCGGCGTCTTCCAGGAGGCGTTCCACCTGATGCGGTCGGGGCGCCCCGGCCCCGTCCTGGTGGACCTGCCGCTGGACGTGCAGCAGACGGAGATCGAGTTCGACCCGGAGACGTACGAGCCGCTGCCCGTGTACCGGCCCGCCGCCACCCGCCGGCAGATCGACCGGGCGATGGCCATGCTGGAGGCCGCCGAGCGCCCGCTGATCGTCGCCGGCGGCGGGGTCGTGGGCGCCGAAGCCTCCGCACTGCTGGTCGAGTTCGCCGAGCTGACCGGGGTGCCCGTGATCCCGACCCTGATGGGCTGGGGCACCGTGCCGGACGACCACCCGCTCAACGCCGGCATGGTCGGTCTGCAGACCTCGCACCGGTACGGCAACGCCACGTTCCTGGAGTCGGACTTCGTACTCGGCGTCGGCAACCGCTGGGCCAACCGGCACACGGGGCAGCTCGCCGCGTACACCGAGGGCCGGACCTTCGTCCACGTCGACATCGAGCCGACGCAGATCGGGAAGATCTTCGCGCCGGACCTGGGGATCGTCTCCGACGCGCGGGCAGCGCTCGCCCTGTTCACCGAGGCAGCGCGCGAGCTGCGGGACGCGGGGCGGCTGCCGGACCGCACCGCCTGGGCGGCCGCGGCGCGGCAGCGCAAGGCCACGATGCGGCGCCGCACCCACTTCGACGACGTGCCGCTGAAGCCGCAGCGCGTCTACGAGGAGATGAACCGGGCCTTCGGACCGGAGACCGTCTATGTCTCCACCATCGGCCTCTCGCAGATCGCGGGCGCGCAGTTCCTGCACGTCTACCGCCCGCGGCACTGGATCAACTGCGGGCAGGCCGGGCCGCTCGGCTGGACGGTGCCCGCCGCGCTGGGCGTGGCGACGGCCGCCCCGCACGCCGATGTCGTGGCGCTCTCCGGGGACTACGACTTCCAGTTCATGCTGGAGGAGCTGGCGGTCGGGGCGCAGTTCCGGATCCCGTATGTGCACGTGCTGGTGAACAACTCCTATCTGGGGCTCATCCGGCAGGCCCAGCGGAACTTCGACATGGACTACCAGGTCCAGCTGTCCTTCGACAACGTCAACGCCCCGGAGGTCGGCGGCTACGGCGTGGACCATGTGCGGGTGGTCGAGGGGCTCGGCTGCAAGGCGCTGCGGGTGACGCGGCCTCAGGAGCTGCTGCCCGCCTTCGAGGAGGCGCGGAAGCTGGCGGCCGACCACCGGGTGCCGGTGGTGGTCGAGGCGGTGCTGGAGCGGGTCACGAACATCGCCATGAGCGGCAGCGACCTGCGGAGCGTAGTCGAGTTCGAGGAACTCGCGACCGAGCCGTGGCACGCTCCGACCGCCGTGACCCCGCACGCCTAGCGCCACGGTGCGGGGGCGCCCCCTGCCGCGCCGGGGCCGATTGGGAGGTCCGCTCCGGTGCTCCCCCGCGCTGGACGGTCCGTGAACTGAGGGGTGGCCGTCCCGCGCGGGGGCACTGTCTCGGCATTCGGCTTCTGATCGGCAACCCCATCGGGGACGATGGAGGGCACCGGCGTTGCCCCCCTCACTTGTGCTGGAGCCGAAGAGATGGCTGAGAGCGTGCTCGTGCGCTGCCCCGTATGCCGTCGCGAGCACACATACACCACTCCGGTCTATCCGTGCCCGTGCGGCGCGCCCGTCACCCCGCCCGTGCTGCGCGCGATGCCGCCGGTCCAGGTCAGACACCGCACCTGGGCGGGCTCCTGGGTCGCGCTGCGGTGCGACGGCTGCGGCAGCGTGGACGAGTGGCCGCAGCCGGAGCTGGGCTGCGAGTGCGGCACCGTGCTGCGGCTCCCCGTCGCCCGCCAGGGCCCCGGCTCCATGCCGGGCGCCGCCCGGTCCCCCGGCC
>NZ_JAAKZZ010001129.1 GCF_011045075.1 Streptomyces boncukensis | reverse complement strand
GGTGGTGGGGACGGTGATGTCGAGCGGGTTGGCGCGGTCGGTGCTCTCGATGGACCCGTCGGGGGCGCGGTGCACGATGATCTCGCCGCCGAGGACGGGGAGTCCGGCGTAGGTGCGCTCGTAGCGGGTGTGGGTCGCGCCGTCGCGGTTCTTGACGACGTTGCGGACCTTCAGCTTCTCCTTGCCGCCCAGCTTGAGCGTGTCCGCCGTGCCCTCCGCGCGCGCGTCGGCGGTGCGCAGCAGACCGGCGCGCTCCTTCGGCGTCACCTTGGCGGGCAGTGCGCCGGTGTCCGCCTTGCCGTCCCGCGCCGCGGAGTCGGACTGGGCGCCTGCGGTGCCCGTCTGCACGCTCACGGCCACCAGGGCCGCGGCGGCGAGCAGGGCGCCGGCGGAGGTGCGGCGGTGTCTGAGCCTGGGGGGTCGGGGGGG
>NZ_JAAKZZ010001128.1 GCF_011045075.1 Streptomyces boncukensis | reverse complement strand
GGGCTGGGGTGTGCTGGGGTGCCGGGCCCGGCTCAGTCGCCGAGCAGCCGTGCGGCGTCCTCGTCCGACATGTCGAGCAGCTTCTCGTGCAGCTTCCGCTCCACGGCCTCCGCCATCTGGGCGACGGTCTGCGCCCGGGAGAGCAGGTCGGAGACGGTGAGGGTGACGGGCAGCAGGGTCTGCAGCCGGGAGACCAGCTGGGCCGCGAGCAGCGAGTGCCCGCCCAGGTCGAAGAAGTTGTCATGCGCGCCGACCCGTGCGACGCCCATGACGTCCTGCCAGACGCCCGCCACCTTCTCCTCCAGCGGGGTGCGCGGCGCCGTGTAGCTGGTGGGCAGGTCGGGCCGCTCGTACCGGGACAGCCGGGACTCCGGCGCCCCGGGCCCGCCCTCCTCGGCGGTCTCCGCCGCGCCGGCCGCCGGGGCCGGCGGGGC
>NZ_JAAKZZ010001127.1 GCF_011045075.1 Streptomyces boncukensis | reverse complement strand
CGTCTCGCTGGTCGACCAGCCGGGGATCGGCCCGGAGGCGGTGGCGCGGGTGCGCGCGGCGTACCGCTCCCCCGCGACGCTGGCCGCGGGCGCGTACGGGGGCGTACGCGGCCACCCCGTGCTGTTCGGCGCCGAGCACTGGCGCGGGGTGCGGGAGAGCGCGCACGGGGACGTGGGGGCGCGGGCGTATCTCCGGGCGCACACCGCCCGGCTGACCCTTGTCGAGTGCGCGGACATCGCGGATCCCGGGGACATCGACACCCCGGAGGACCTGACGAGGCTCCGGGAGTCCGGCGGCTGAGCCCGGCGCGGCGCGGTGTCTCGACATCAACAGACTCTTGAGATTCCACTATAAGAAAACTAATCTCCACTGATCAGAAGCACAGCCCGCCGAAGGAGTGACCCACCATGTCCGCACCAGCGCACTCCCCGCT
>NZ_JAAKZZ010001126.1 GCF_011045075.1 Streptomyces boncukensis | reverse complement strand
GTCCGGGGGTGTGGGGCACATGGTTCGGCTCCTTCCAGGGGCTACCAGTCTGAACAGCGTTCAGATCGCGATGCGACGGTAGCACGGATCTGAGCAGTGTTAAGATCCCCGTATGACGAGGGAGCGGTATCACCACGGGGACCTGCGCGGCGCGCTGCTCGACGGCGCCGAGACCCTCGTGCGGGAGCGCGGCGCCGACGGCTGGTCGCTGCGCGAGGCGTCCGCCCGTATCGGCGTCAGCGCCAGCGCCGCCTACCACCACTTCCGCTCCCGCGAGACGCTGGTCCAGGCCCTGTCCACGCGGGTGCTCGCCCGGCTCGGCGAGCGGCTGCGGCGCGCCGTCGCACGGGAGCCCGAGGAGGGCCAGCGGCGGCTGGTCGCGCTCGGGCGCAGCTATGTCCGCTGGGCCGTGACGGACCCGGCGGTGGCCCGCCTCGCCTTCACCG
>NZ_JAAKZZ010001125.1 GCF_011045075.1 Streptomyces boncukensis | reverse complement strand
GGCCGAGACGACCACGAAGATGTACAGCGAGTTGAAGGTGAGCAGCGCGGCGCCGCCCAGCCAGGGGTTGTCCGTCTTGCCCTGGATCACGTTGGAGAAGGCTCCCACGCCCATGATCAGCCAGGGCAGGAAGGCGTACTTCCCCGGGCCCTTCCGCTCGCCCTGCGGGGTGCCGCACTCCCGCGTCCGTTTGCGCTCTGCCATGCCCTTCACCGTACGGCCGCCGCCACGACCAGGGCAGATCCGAATGATGCCGATCGCCCGGGACAAATGTCACGGGTCGCGGCGCGGTCATCTGACGCCTCGTCAGGTCTTCCCAAGCGCCGGGGCGTGCGTTATACAGGAAGCGATCGGTTAGAACGTGTTCTCATTACGGGCCGTTCGTCCGGTCGGCAGCGACCCCGGCCCGGCCGACGGTGCGGACGGCCGGGCCGGGGTCCCCCTCCC
>NZ_JAAKZZ010001124.1 GCF_011045075.1 Streptomyces boncukensis | reverse complement strand
GCTTCGCACGGACGTCCGACGGGCGGGTGGTGCTGAGCGGGCTCGGCGGCTTCGAGGGCCCCGCCGGCGCCGCGCTGCCGCTGGTCGAGGTCGCGCTCGCCGGGGAGGGGAGCACCGGGACGGCGGGCAAGCGGCATGTCGACGGGGCGCTGGGCCGCCGGCTCCGCTACGAGCGGCACACCGCTGCGGCCCGCCGCCACACCGTCCACCGGTCCGACCCGGAGACCGGGCTGCGGGTGGCCGCGCACTACGAGACGGGCGGGGCCGGTCAACCGGACGGGTCCGCCGTGCCGACGCTGCGCACCTGGGCCGAGCTGCGCGCGGACGCCGGGCGCGCGGTGATGGGCGACCCGACAACGGAGCGGCTGCTGCCGCTGGTCGACGCCGCCGCCGGGATGGGCGCCGAGGTCTTCTGCGTCGACGCCGGGTGGTACGACGAGGACCGCCGCGGCCCCGGACCC
>NZ_JAAKZZ010001123.1 GCF_011045075.1 Streptomyces boncukensis | reverse complement strand
CCTCCACCCCCACCGACACCAACTCCGGCACCGACACCGACACCGGTTCCGGCTCCTCAGCCTCTTCCAGGATCAGATGGGCGTTCGTGCCCGAGGCTCCGAAGGATGACACTCCGGCCCGGCGGGGCCCCTCGTCGCGCGGCCACTCCACCGGCTCCGTCAGCAGCCGCACCGCTCCCGATTCCCAGTCGACGTGCGGGGAGGGCTCGTCGATGTGCAGGGTGGCCGGGAGCGTCCCGTGACGCAGCGCCTGCACCATCTTGATCACACCCGCCACCCCGGCGGCCCCCTGGGTGTGCCCGATGTTCGACTTCACCGACCCCAGCCACACCGGCCGATCTCCCGGGCGCTCCTGGCCGTAGGTCGCCAGCAGCGCCTGGGCCTCGATCGGGTCGCCCAGCGTCGTACCCGTCCCGTGCCCCTCCACCGCGTCCACCTCGCCGGGCGACAGCCGCGCGTTCGCCA
>NZ_JAAKZZ010001122.1 GCF_011045075.1 Streptomyces boncukensis | reverse complement strand
GGCCCCGGACGCGGGCCGACGGGCCGGACGGACGGAAGTGGAAGCGATGCAGACCGTGACGGCCTTCTTCGCCCACACCACCACACGCTACGGAGGTGGCCACGCCCGCACCGCCCTGGTCTGCTACCTCGCCCACGACGTCATCCCCTGGCTGCACGCCCCCGCCACCGACACCACCCACCGCCAACTCCTGACCGCCGGCGCCCAACTGTCCATCCTGCTCGGCGACATGTGCGCCGACGACACCCGCGACGCACTCGCCCAGCACTACCACCGCACCGCCGCCCACGACGCGGCCACCTACGCCATCGCCCTGCACGCCATGTCCACCCACGCCCACGAACTCGACCACCACCCCGCCGCCCGCGCCCTCGCCCAGCAAGCCGCCGATGCCGCCCGTCACCATGCCCACCCTGCCATCCAGACCTACACCCACGCCCAACTCGCCGTCACCGAAGCCCGCACCCACCAC
>NZ_JAAKZZ010001121.1 GCF_011045075.1 Streptomyces boncukensis | reverse complement strand
ACCGACACCTCCGGCCGCGACCGCACAAACGCCAACAACCGCCGAGCCTGCTGCCGCAACGCCACCGGCGACTGCGCCGACACCGGCCACACCACCACCGGACCAGACTCCACATCACCCCGCTGCCCCTGCTCCTCGCGTTCCGCGTCAAGCTGCGGGGGCTCCTCAAGAATCAGATGTGCATTGGTGCCGCTGATCCCGAATGACGAAATTCCGGCTCGGCGTGGGTGGTCGTGTGTTTCCCATGGACGGGCTTCCGTCAAAAGCTCTACCGACCCCGCCGACCAGTCCACATGACGGCTCGGCTCATCCACGTGCAACGTCGCGGGCAACACCCCGTGCTGCATCGCCATCGCCATCTTGATAACCCCACCCAACCCCGCAGCAGCCTGCGCATGCCCGATATTCGACTTCAACGACCCCAACCACAACGGCTCCCCACGCCCCTGCCCATACGTCTCCACAATCGCCTG
>NZ_JAAKZZ010001120.1 GCF_011045075.1 Streptomyces boncukensis | reverse complement strand
CCGCCGCACCGCGCCCCCGGCGCGCCCCACGGCCCGCCGCCGACCCGGTGAGCGACGTCGTACGCTGGGCCGCCTTCAGCAGCGCGCTGGTCCCGGTGGTGCTGCTGATCTGCGGTTCCTCCCTCGCGGGAGCGCTCGGTACGGCCGCCGGGCTGGCCGCGGTCACCACGGCCTGCCGCGCGCTCCTGCGGCACTCCGAGCGCCGGTACGCGCGCCTGACGGGAGACCAGGTCAGCCCGCACCGGGGCCGGCACAGCCGCACCGGAACCGGCGCACACCGGGGCGGGCACCAGCTCGGCCCGCGCTGAACACGCGCCGCGCGCGGCCGGAAAACGCCGGGCGGCCAGGCGCGACCGCGCGCGCCACACCCCCGCGGCGCTCCGATTCACCATGTGCGCACGTCTGTCGTATGACCGGATCGCACATCTGATCCCCCTCGTTTTTCAGCCAACTTCCGGCCGACTCCACACCCTTGCCG
>NZ_JAAKZZ010000111.1 GCF_011045075.1 Streptomyces boncukensis | reverse complement strand
CCGCCCGCCCGAGCCGAGCGCGTCCGCGCCGGGGCGGCCCCCGTCGCTCGCCCAGCGGCTCGGCGGGCTGCTCTTCTTCCCCGTCACCGCCTTCGCGCCGGACGGCTCCCTCGATCTCGCCACGTTCCGTACGCATGTGCGCCAGGGCGTCGACGCCGGCGCCGGCGCGGTGTTCGCCTGCTGCGGCACGGGGGAGTTCCACGCCCTCGCGCCGGGCGAGTTCCGCGACTGCGTCGCCGCCGCCGTGGCGGAGGCGGACGGCCGGGTGCCGGTGCTCGCGGGCGCCGGCTACGGCACGGCGCTCGCCGCCGAGTTCGCCGCGCTCGCCGAGGAGGCGGGCGCCGACGGGCTGCTGGCCATGCCGCCCTATCTGGTGACGCCCGGCCAGGAGGGCCTGCTGCGGCACTACACCGCGCTGGCCGGGGCCACAGGGCTGGACCTGGTGGTCTACCAGCGGGACAACGCCGTCTTCGCCCCCTCCACCGTCGCCGAACTGGCCCGGCTGCCCCGCGTGATCGGCCTCAAGGACGGCCACGGCGACCCGGACCTGATGCAGCGCATCATCACCGCCGTACGCGCCGCCGGCCAGGAGCGGGACTTCCTCTACTTCAACGGGCTCCCCACCGCCGAGCTGACCGGGCTCGCGTACCGCGCGCTCGGGGTGGAGCTGTACTCCTCCGCCGTCTTCTGCTTCGTGCCCGAGGTCGCCCTCGCGTTCCACCGGGCCCTCGCCACCGGGGACGAGGAGACGGTGCGCGCCCTGCTGGACGGCTTCTACGCGCCCCTGGTCGCCCTGCGCAACCAGGGCCACGGCTACGCCGTCTCGCTCGTCAAGGCCGGCGTGCGGCTGCGCGGGCTGGACGTGGGGGAGGTGCGCCCGCCCTTCACCGAGCCCGCTCCCGCGCACCTGAAGGAGCTGGGCGACCTGATCGACCGCGGCCTGGCCCTGGTGGGCGCGGCGTGATGCGGGCCGCCGCCTTCCTCTACCCCTGGGACGTCGTCGGCGACCCCCGCGCCCCGGAGCGGCTGGCCGAACTGGGGGTCGGCCACGCCGTCCTGGCGTCCGCTTACCACTCCACGCGCGCGCTCACCCCGCGCCATCCCGCCCGGCGCGTCGTCACAGCCCGGCACGCCGCCGTCCTCTACCCGCCCGACCCGGCGCGCTGGGCGGCGCACCGGCTGCGCCCGTACCCGCAGGACTGGGTGCCGGCCGACGACCCCCGAGGGGCCTACGCGCAGGCGGCGCGGGCGCTGGCCGCCGCGGGCGTCGAGGTGCACTCCTGGGTGGTGCTGGCGCACAACTCCCGGCTCGGCGAGGAGCATCCGCACATCGCCGTGCGCAACGCCTACGGCGACCGCTACCCGTGGGCGCCCTGCATCGCACGCCCCGAGGTGCGCGGGTACGCGGTGACGCTCGCGGCCGAGGCCGCCGTACGGCCCGGCAGCGGGACGCGCGGCACCGAGCTGGAGTCCTGCGGCTGGTACGGGCTGGCGCATCTGCACGCCCACGACAAGACGGCCGGGGTGGCGCTCGGCGGCGCGGGGCAGTACCTGATGTCGCTGTGCTTCTGCGAGGTGTGCGAGGAGGGGTACGCCGGGCTCGGCGCCGACCCGGACGCTCTGCGGGCCGCCGTACGGGAGGCGCTGGAACCGCTCTGGCGCGGTGCGCGCGCGGCCCCGGACGGCGCTCCGGGCGGTGCTCCGGGCGGTGCCGCACCCGGCGGCGTCCGGGAAGCCGAACGGGCCGCGATCGAGGAGCTGCTGGGCGCCGGGCGCGCCGGGCTGTTCGCGGCGTGGCGGGAGGAGGCGGCGCGCCGGCTGCAGCGCGAGGCCGTGGCGGCGGTACGCGCCGAGGCCGCCCGCGAGGCGGCCGACCCCGGCTTCCGGGTGCTGCTGCACGCCGACCCGGCGCCGCACCGCACCGGCGCCAACGCGGGCACCGACCCGGGGGACGTCCTCGCGCACGCCGACGGCGTCGTCGTCCCGTGCGCGCCGGGCCCGCGGGGCGCGCCCGAACGGGCCGAGGCGCTCGGCCTGTTCGCCGCCCGGCGCCGCCCCGGGACCGGCGTCCTGGCCGCCAACTTCCCCGTCGTCTCCGGCATGGGCGGCTCGCCGCACACCCTCGCCGAGGACGCCGCGCACGCCCGCGCACTGGGCGCGGACGAACTGCGCGTCTACCACGCGGGCCTGGCCTCCGACAGCGACCTGGAGGCCGTCAGGGCGGCCTTGGCGTAAGAGGCGTCCGCAGGGCGCGCATGGCCGCTCCCGACTCCGCGTTCCCCGAGTTCTGTCAGAACCGTTGACGGGGCTCGGGGGGCCTTCTACCTTGCTGCCCACTGCACCTCGTATCTCATATCTCATGCGTCGTATATGAGATATGAGGCTCCCCGTGAGCACCCGAGACATGAGAGCCGCATGGTGTCCGTCGAATCGCCACTGCCCATTCCGTCCCGCACCCAGTACGTCCTGGAAGCTGTGAAGCACGACATCCTCACCGGCCAGTTGCCGCCGGGGCAGTCCCTGGTCGAGGCCGAACTCGCCGCACGGTTCGGCGTGTCCAAGACCCCGGTCCGCGAGGCGCTGAAGACCCTCGCGGGCCGCGGGCTCGTGGAGATGAGCGAGTACCGGGGCGTGACCGTCCGTACCGTTGACACGGCCATGGCACGGTCCGTCTACGACGTCCGTCTCCTGCTGGAGCCCGAGGCGGTGCGCCGCACGGTCCGCCGTGCGGCCGCCGCCGGGCTGTCCGCCGCACGGGACGCGCTGGAGCGGGCCGACCGCGCGGCGGACCGCGCGGAGCGGTCGCTGGCCAACCGGGAGTTCCACCGCGCGCTGTATCTGCCGTGCGGCAACCCGCTGCTCGCCGGGATGCTCGACGACCTGCGCGACCAGACGGCGCTCGTCTCCGCCGTCGCCTGGGAGGCCGAGCCGTCCTGGGAGCGGGAGGCGGCCGAGCACCGGGAGATCCTCGCCTGCGTGCGGGAGGGCGACGCGGACGGAGCGGCCCGGCTGCTCCACGCGCACATCGAGGGGTTCGTCAGCAGAGCCTTCCCCCGGGAGGCGGAGTGAGCAGCGGAAGGGGCGGAGCAGGCGGAGCGGACGGCTTCACCGCGCAGCGCGCAGCCCTGGCGGACGTCGTCGCCATCCCCGTCACCCCCTTCGACGCGCGCGGCGGGTTCGACACCGCCGCCTACCGCGCGCTGGTGCGGCGGCTGCTGGACGGCGGCATCCGCACCCTGACGCCGTGCGGCAACACCGGCGAGTTCTACGCGCTCACCCCCGAGGAGCGGCGCGCGGAGACCGAGCTGACGGTCGCCGAGGCGGGCGGCGGCGAGCGGGTGGTGGCCGGGGTCGGCCACGAGGTCCCGGCCGCCGTCTCCGCGGCGCGGCACGCACGCGAGGCGGGGGCCGCGATGGTGATGGTGCACCAGCCGGCGCACCCGTATGTGTCGGAGCGCGGCTGGGTCGACTACCACCGCGCCATCGCCGAGGCCGTGCCCGAGCTCGGCGTCGTCCCGTATGTGCGCAACCCGCACCTGTCCGGGAGCGCCCTCGCCGAGCTGGGCGCGGCCTGCCCCAACGTGATCGGCGTCAAGTACGCGGTGCCGGACGTGGCGCGGTTCGCCGCGGTCGCCCGCGAGGCGGGGCTGGACCGGTTCGTCTGGGTGGCGGGCCTGGCCGAGCTGTACGCGCCCGCGTACGCGGCCTGCGGTGCCACCGGCTTCACCTCCGGGCTCGTCAACGTCGCCCCGCGGCTCTCCGCCGAGATGCAGTCCGCGCTGCGGGCCGGGGACTTCGGGGCCGCCATGAAGGTCTGGGAGCGGGTGCGGGCCTTCGAGGAGCTGCGCGCGGCGCGCCAGTCGGCGCACAACGTCAGCGTCGTCAAGGCGGCCCTGTCGGTGCTGGGCCTGTGCCGCGCCCAGGTGCGCCCGCCCAGCGCGCCGCTGCCCGGGAGCGAGCACGCGGCGGTGGCGCGGATCGTGGAGGACTGGGGCCTGGACTGTCATACGCCCGCGGAGGAGGACCGCGCATGACCGACGCGGACGACAGAACCGACGCGTACGGGCCGGGCGGCGGCGGCACGCTGCGCAGCCACCACTGGTACGGCACCGAGGGGCTGCGTGCGTTCAGCCACCGGGCGCGCACCCGGCAGCTCGGCTATCTGCCCGAGGAGCACCTCGGCAAGCCCGTGATCGCCGTACTCAACACCTGGTCCGACATCAACCCCTGCCACCAGCATCTGCGGGAGCGCGCCGAGGCGGTCAAACGCGGGGTGTGGCAGGCCGGCGGCTTCCCGCTGGAGTTCCCTGTGGCCACGCTCTCGGAGACCTTCCAGAAGCCCACCCCGATGCTCTACCGCAACCTGCTGTCCATGGAGACCGAGGAGGTGCTGCGCTCGTACCCGGTCGACGGCGCCGTGCTGATGGGCGGCTGCGACAAGACGACACCCGCGCTGCTGATGGGCGCCGCCTCCGCCGACCTGCCCAGCGTGTTCGTGCCGGCCGGCCCGATGCTGCGCGGGCACTGGCGCGGAGAGACGCTCGGCTCCGGCACGGACATGTGGCGGTACTGGGACGACAGGCGGGCCGGGCTGATCGGGGACCGCGAACTGTCCGAGCTGGAGTGCGGGCTGGCCCGCTCGCCCGGCACGTGCATGACGATGGGCACCGCCTCCACCATGACCGCTGCGGCCGAGGCGCTGGGGGTCACGCTGCCCGGGGCCTCGTCCATTCCGGCCGTCGACTCGGGGCATGCGCGGATGGCCGCGGCGGCGGGGATGCGGGCTGTCGCGCTCGTCCGGTCCGGTGCGCCGCTGTCCCGCTTCCTGACCCGTGAGGCGTTCGAGGACGCGGTCACCACCGTCTGCGCCCTGGGCGGCTCGACCAACGCGGTCATCCATCTGCTGGCGATGGCGGGCCGCGCCGGAGTGGAGTTCGGGCTGGACGACTTCGACACGCTGGCCCGCCGGGCCCCGGTGCTCGCCGACGTCCGGCCCGGCGGCGCCCATCTGATGGAGGACTTCCACTACGCGGGCGGCCTGCCGGGGCTGCTGGCGCGGCTCGGCGAGGCGTATCTCCACCTGGACCGGCCGACGGTCGCGCACCGCACCCTGCGCGCGCAGCTGGACGGCGCGCTGGTGCACGACGACGGCGTCATCCGGCCGCTGAACCGCCCGCTGGCCGCCGAGGGCGGCCTCGCCGTACTGCGCGGCAACCTCGCGCCGGACGGCGCCGTCATCAAGCACATCGCCGCCGAGCCCCGGCTGCTCAGCCACACCGGCCCGGCCGTGGTCTTCGACGACTACCGCACGATGCAGGAGCGGATCGACGACCCGGACCTGCCCGTGACCCCCGACAGCGTGCTGGTGCTGCGCGGCTCGGGCCCGCTGGGCGGCCCCGGGATGCCCGAGTACGGCATGCTGCCGATCCCGGAGCGGCTGCTCAAGGAGGGCGTGCGGGACATGGTGCGGCTCTCGGACGCGCGGATGAGCGGGACCAGTTACGGCGCCTGCGTGCTGCACATCGCACCCGAGTCGCACGTCGGCGGGCCGCTGGCGCTCGTCAGGGACGGGGACCCGATCACCCTCGACGTCCCCTCCCGCACCCTGCGGCTGGATGTGGCCGGTGCGGAGCTGGCCCGCCGCCGCGCCGCCTGGCGCCCGCCGCCCGCCCGCTACGGACGCGGCTACGGCGCCCTCTACCAGGACCACATCACCCAGGCCGACGCCGGCTGCGACTTCGCCTTCCTCGCCCGTCCTGGCGAGGTGCCGGAGCCGTACGCGGGCTGAGCCGCCGCCAGCCGGTTTTATTTATCCGATATTTCGAACGAGGTTCGGTGTCCGCTCGGCGCCCCGGTGGCCGCCGGGCGCCCCGAGACAGACAGACCGTAGAACGGAGCACCGGCCATGGTCCTCGCCGTGCCGTCGAAACGCCGCGCGCGTGCCACCGGCGCGCGTGCCCTTCCCTACTGGCTGATATCCCCCGCCGTCCTGCTGATGCTGGGCTTCATCGCGTACCCGATGCTCAGCGTGCTCTACTACAGCCTGCAGCACTACAACGTCGCCAAACCCTGGCGCAACGGCTTCGCCGGGCTGGACAACTTCCGGGAGATCCTCACCGAGGACGACCTGTTCTGGCACACCCTCGCCTTCAGCGCGCAGTGGGTCGTCGTCGAGGTCGGCCTCCAGCTGGTGTTCGGACTGGCCCTCGCCCTGATCGTCAACCAGACGTTCGTCGGCCGGGGCATCGCCCGCGCCCTGGTCTTCTCGCCCTGGGCGGTCTCCGGCGTCCTGACGACCACCATCTGGATCCTGCTCTACAACCCCGCGACCGGCATCAGCCGCTACCTCGCGGACATCGGGATCGGGGAGTACGGAACCTCCGTCCTGTCCGACACCGGCACCGTCTTCTGGGCCGCGGTCCTGGCCGAACTGTGGCGCGGTGTGCCGTTCTTCGCGATCCTCATCCTGGCCGACCTCCAGTCCGTCCCCAAGGACCTGTACGAAGCGGCCTCGGTGGACGGTGCGGGGCGGGTGCGGCGCTTCCTGCACATCACCCTGCCGCACCTGAAGAACGCGATCGTGCTGTCCACCCTGCTGCGCGCGGTGTGGGAGTTCAACAACGTCGACCTGCTCTACACCCTCACCGGCGGCGGCCCCGCGGGAGAGACCACCACCCTCCCGCTGTACGTCGCCAACACCGGGATCGACGGCCACGACTTCGGCTACGCCTCCGCGCTCACCACCGTCGCCTTCGTGATCCTGCTCTTCTTCTCGATCCTCTATCTGCGCCTGAGCAAGTTCGGAGGCGATGACCGGTGACCACCGCCGTGACCACGACCACCCCGGACAGCGGCCACGGCCGCACCGCGCCCACCGCACGCCCCCCGCGCGGGCGCCGGGGCCCGGGAGGGGGCGGACGGCGCCGCCCGGTCACCGACGACGTGCCGCGCTGGCAGCTGTTCGTCCCGCTCGGGCTGTACCTGCTGTTCACGCTCATCCCGTTCTACTGGATGCTGCTGTACGCGGTGCGTCCCGCCGGGTCCCGCTCGCTGCTGCCCTGGCCCGCCACCACCGAGCACTTCGAGAAGGTGTGGAACGAGCGGAGCTTCGGGGTCTTCTTCCAGAACAGCGTGCTCGTCGGGGTCGCCTCCATGGTGATGACGCTGTTCGTCTCGCTCGCCGGGGGCTACGCGCTCGCCCGCTTCTCCTTCCGGCTCAAGACGCCGTTCCTGCTGGCGCTGCTGTGCTCGCAGTTCATCCCGGGCGCGCTGATGCTGGTGCCGCTCTTCGAGATCTTCAAGAACCTCCAGATGATCAACTCCCTGGGCAGCGTGATCATCGCCGAGGCGGTGTTCCAGCTGCCGCTCTCCCTCATTCTGCTGAGCGGGTTCGTCAGAAACGTTCCCCCCTCGCTGGAGGAGGCCGCCTGGGTGGACGGGTGCGGCCGGTTCCGCGCCTTCTGCGCCGTCGTGCTGCCGCTGCTGCGCCCCGGGCTGGTGGCCGTCGGGTCCTTCGCGTTCGTGCACAGCTGGAACCACTTCCTGTTCGCGCTGATGTTCCTCAGCTCGCAGGACAAGCAGACGATTCCGGTGGGCCTCAACACCCTGCTGGGCGCCGACAGCGTCGATCTGGGCGCGCTCGCCGCCGGGGGCGTGGTCGCCGCCGTCCCCGTCGTCATCATCTTCGCCTTCATCCAGCGGTGGCTGGTGACGGGCTTCAGCGCGGGGGCGGTGAAGGGCTGATGGCAGACGGAGGACCGACCGGCCGAGTACCGGCAGGTGACGGACGGGGGCCGACGGAGCCGGACGCGCCGCTGCGCGTCGTCCTGGCCGGCGCGCACGGGCACGGACGCACACACCTGCACAACATCCGGCGCCTGGAGCGGGCGGGCGTCGCCCGGCTCGCCGGGGTCTGCGAACTGCGCCCGCTGAGCGCGGAGGAGCTGGCGGGCCCGCCGGTTCCGCAGTCCGACGACCTCGGCGCGCTCCTGGACCGCACCGGCGCCCAGGCGGCCGTACTGTGCACGCCGATCCACACGCACCTGGAGCTCGCGTCCACCGTGGCCCGGCGCGGCGTGCACCAGCTGCTGGAGAAGCCGCCGACACCCTCCCGCGCGGACTTCGAGGCGCTCGTGGAGACCGTGCGCGGCACCGGCACCGCCTGCCAGATCGGCTTCCAGTCCTTCGGCTCGCACGCCCTCGACACCGCCACCGCGCTCGTCGAGCAGGGCGCCATCGGCGCGGTGCGCGGAGTCGGCGCCGCGGGCGCCTGGGTGCGCGACGACGCGTACTGGCGGCGCGTCCCCTGGGCGGGGCACCGGACCCTGCACGGCCGGGACGTGATGGACGGCGTGCTCACCAACCCCCTCGCGCACGCCGTCGCCACCGCGCTGCGCCTCGCCCGCGCGGACCGCGCCGAGGACGTGCGGGGCCTCGAACTGGAGCTGTACCGCGCCAACCCCATCGAGGCCGACGACACCTCCTGCGTCCGCGTCCGCACCGCCGCGGGCACCGACGTCACCGCCGCCGTGACGCTGTGCGCCGAGGAGAGCTCCGAGCCGTATGTCGTCGTGCACGGCGAACGCGGCCGGATCACCTTCTGGTACAAGCAGGACGAGCTGCTCGTCGAACGGGAGGGCCACAGCCCCCGGCGCAGCCGCCACGGCCGCACGGACCTGCTGGAGAACCTCGCGGCCCACCTCGCGGACGGCACGCCGCTGCTCGCGCCCCCGGAGCGCACGGGGGCCTTCATGCGGCTCGTCGAGGCCGTCCGGACGGCGCCCCCGCCGCACCCGATCCCGCCGGGCGCCTGGAAGCAGCTGCCGGGGCGCCGCACCGTCCCCGGCGTCGACGGCCTCACGGCCGCCGGTGCGGAGACCCTCGCGCTCTACTCCGAACTGCACGCCCCCTGGGCCGTGCCCCCGCTGGAGGTGACCGTACCTTGACCGCACCGCACGCGCTTCCGCAGGACGCGCCCCGGTCCGTCACGCTGCACTGCGCGGACCGCGCCGTCGCCACCTACGTGTACCGGCAGCGGCTCGCCGCCGCCGACGCGCCCCGCCCGTATCTCCACCCCGTCCGCACGCTCGGCGGCACCGAGGTCACCGAGGTCCGCCCGGACGACCATCCGCACCACTTCGGCGCCGGGGTGGCGGTGCCCGACGTGGCGGGCGCCAACTTCTGGGGCGGACGCACCTATGTGCGCGGCCAGGGCCCCGTCGCGCTCGACAACCACGGCGTCCAGCGGCATACCGGCTGGATGCTGCGGGACGCGGACGGGTTCATCGAGGAGCTGTCCTGGACGGCTGCGGGGCGCGAACTGCTCACCGAGCGGCGGACCGTGGCGGCCCGCAGGATCGCCGACGGCCGCTGGGCCCTCGACGTGACCACCGCGCTGACCAACAGCACCGGCGAGGAGCTGTCCCTCGGCAGCCCCGCCACCAACGGCCGCGCGGGCGCCGGATACGGCGGCTTCTTCTGGCGCCCGCCGGCCGCGGCGCGCGGCCCCTTCGCCGTCTTCACCGCGCGGGACAGCGGGGAGGGGGCGGTGCACGGCAGCCGGGCCGACTGGCTGGCGATGGCGACGGACGACTGGACGCTGGTCTTCGCCGGTGCGACGGAACGCACCCGCGAGGATCCCTGGTTCGTCCGCGTGGCCGAGTACCCCGGGGTCGGTTCGGCGCTCGCCTGGGACACCCGGCTGTCCGTCCCGCCCGGCGCGTGCGTCACACGGCGCATCGTCACCGCCGTCGCGGACGGGCGCCTCACCCCGCAGGCGGCGGCCCGTACGGCGGCGCATCTGACCGACCGGAGAGCGGCCGTATGACCGCGACCCAGGACAGCCGCCCGGACGGCGCCCGCTACCGCAACCCCGTGCTGCACGCCGACTGGTCCGACCCGGACGCCATCCGCGTCGGCGACGACTACTACATGACGGCGTCCAGCTTCACCCGCGTCCCCGGGCTGCCCCTGCTGCACTCCCGCGACCTGGTCGACTGGCGCCTGGTCGGGCACGCGCTGGCCCGGCCGGAGCCCGCGGCCGACTACGCGAACCCCCGCCCGGAGGGCGGCGTGTGGGCGCCCGCGCTGCGGCACCACGCGGGCCGGTTCTGGATCTTCTGGGGAGACCCCGACCGGGGCGTCTACCAGATCAACGCACCGGACATCGGCGGCCCGTGGAGCCCGCCGCTGCTGCTGAAGCCGGGGCGCGGCCTGATCGACCCCTGTCCCCTGTGGGACGAGGACGGCGCCGCCTATCTGGTGCACGCCTGGGCGAAGTCCCGGTCGGGGGTGAAGAACCGGCTGACCGGGCACCGGATGGCCCCGGACGCGCGCGGGCTGCTGGACGCCGGACGCACCGTGGTGGACGGCGACCGGCTGCCCGGCTGGTTCACCCTGGAAGGCCCCAAGCTCTACCGGCACGACGGCCACTTCTGGATCTTCGCACCGGCGGGCGGAGTCCCGACCGGCTGGCAGGGCGCCTTCCGCGCCCGGGAGTTCACCGGCCCGTACGAGGAGCGCGTCGTCCTGGAGCAGGGCGGCACGGACGTCAACGGGCCGCACCAGGGGGCCTGGGTGGACACCCCGCATGGCGAGCACTACTTCCTGCACTTCCAGGACCGCGGGGCCTACGGCCGTGTCACCCACCTCCAGCCGCTGCGCTGGGGAGCGGACGGCTGGCCCGTCATCGGCGACGGCGGCGTCCCGGTGGCCGCCCACGCCCGGCCGCGCGGCACCGCGGACACCGCCACGGACACCACCGGGGCCGGTGCCGGAGGCGGTGCCGGGGCGCCCGCCGCGGGCCCCGGCACCGACGACGACTTCCCCGGCGGGCGCTTCGGCCCCCAGTGGACGTGGACGGCCACTCCGCGCCCCGGCTGGAGCGTCGCGCACGAGGGCGACGGGCTGTGGCTCCCCTGTCCGCGCACCGGCAGCGCGCACGACCTGCGGACTCTGCCCGGCGTGCTGGTGCAGCGGCTGCCGGGCGAGCGGTGCACCGTCCAGGTCGCACTGCGGTTCGCGCCGGGCGCCGCCGAGGGCGCCAGGGCCGGACTGGCCGTCCTCGGGAACGACTTCAGCTGGATCGGCCTGGAGCGCGGCCCCGACGGCGGGGTGTGCCTGGTGCACCGCTTCGCCGAGTCCTCTGCGGAGCGCGAGCGGGACGCCGCCGTACCGCTCGACGCGCCCGGGGGCCGGGCCGTGCTGCGGGTCGAGGTCGGCCCGGGGGCCCGCTGCCGCTTCGCGGCCGACCTGGGCGACGGCGCGGGGCCCCGGCCCTCGGGGCAGGTCTTCGCGGCCAAGCCCTGGGGCTGGATGGGCGCCCAGCTGGGGCTGTTCGCCGCGGCGCCGCCCGGCGGCGGTCCGGCGGGAACCGCCGAGTTCACCTCGTTCCGCGTCCACCATCCGCGTCCATGACACCCACGTCCACGAGGAGCCGCTTCATGACGCACGGAACCCCCACCCCGCGGGCGGACGGCCCGCGACGGCACCCGACGTCCCGGATCCTGGCCGCCGCCGTGGCGGTCGGCGGCGCGGGCGCACTGCTGGCCGGCACCGTGCCCCCGGCCACCGCGGCGCCCCCGTCCGTGCTCACCGTCGCCGCGGACGGAACGGGCCAGTTCGGCACCGTCCAGGACGCCGTCGACGCCGTGCCGTCCGGGAACGACCGCACGGTCACCATCGACATCGCCCCCGGCACCTACCGCGAGCAGGTCCGCATCCCCGCCGACAAGCCCCATCTGGTGCTGCGCGGCACGGGCGGCGGACCCGACGACACGGTCATCGTGCACGACACCCCGAACGAGGCCGGAGGCTCCGACGCCAGCGCCACCGTCCGGATCGCGGCCTCCGACGTCACCGCGCGCACGCTGAGCTTCGTCAACGACTTCGACGAGGCCGCGCACGACTACGACAACGAGCAGGCCCTCGCCATGAAGACGGTCGGCGACCGCATCGTCTTCGAGGACACCGTCTTCAGGGGCAACCAGGACACCCTGATGACCAACAGCCCCGACCTGAGCACCGTCAGCAGGGTCTACATCCGCGACTCGTACATCGAGGGCGACGTGGACTTCATCTACGGGCGCGCCACCACGGTGATCGAACGCTCCACCATCCGGGCGCTCAGCCGGGGCAGCGGCAGCAACAACGGCTACATCACGGCGGCCAGCACCTGGAAGGACAACCCGTACGGCTTCCTGATCACCGACTCCCGGGTGGTCAGCGACGCGCCCGCCGACACCTTCCATCTGGGCCGCCCCTGGCACCCGGGAGGCGAGCCGGACGCCGTCGGGCAGGTGCTCATCCGGAACACCGAGCTGCCGGCCGCCGTGAAGGCGTCGCCGTGGACCGACATGAGCGGCTTCCCGTGGGAGGAGGCCCGTTTCGGCGAGTACCGCAACTACGGGCCCGGCGCGCTGGTGAACGACGACCGGCCGCAGATGACGGACGCCGAGGCGGCGGACCACGAAGCCGCCGACTACCTGCGTGGCACGGACGGCTGGGATCCGCGCCCGGACTCGGAGAACGGGGACTGAGCGATGAGAGCGACGAGAGCGACGGGGACGACGACCACACGGACCGCACGGACCGCACGGGCGGTACGGGCGACGCGCACGGTACGGGCCGCGGCGGCGCTCGGCGCCTGTCTGGCCCTGGCCTTCACCGCGACCGCCTGCGGCGACGACGGCAGCGACTCCGGCGAGGAGGGCAGCGGCAAGGGAAAGATCGTCTTCTGGGACAACAACGGCGGTGAGCGCACCGACGTCTGGAAGGAGATCATCGCCGCGTTCGAGAAGAAGCACCCCGACATCGACGTCGAGTACGTCGGCGTCCCCATCAACGACGTGCAGTCCAAGTACGACACCGCCATCCAGGGCGGCGGCGACAGCCTGCCGGACGTCGGCATGGTGGGCACCGCGTACCTCGCCAACATGGTCGCCCAGGGCGCGCTCGAACCGCTCTCCGACCGCATCGCGGACAGCCCGCTGAAGGGGAAGCTCGTCACCGGCATGCGGGACGGAGTGGCCGCGGCCGGGGGAGACGGCAAGGAGATGTACTCCGTGCCCACCTCGGCGAACCAGGGAACACTCTGGTGGCGCACCGACATGTTCGACAAGGCCGGACTCGACTCCCCGGTCACCAGCTGGGACAACTTCTACCAGGCGGCCGAGAAGCTGACGGCCAAGGGCGACAACCAGTTCGGCTTCACCATCCGCGGCGGCGAGGGCTCCGTCGCCCAGGCCCTGGACATGATGTACGCGCAGTCGGGCATCACGTCCTTCTGGCGCGGCGACAAGACCACGGTCAACGAACCGAGGAACGTCGCGGCCCTGAAGCGCTACACCGACCTCTACAAGAAGGTCACCCCCTCGGCCGACCTGAACAACGACTTCGTGAAGATGGTCAGCCAGTTCGACAGCGGCGACATCGGCATGATGCTGCACAACCTGGGCTCCTACCAGGACCATGTGAAGGCGATCGGCAAGGACAAGATCGACGGTGCCCCGCTGCCGCCCTCCCGGGCGGGCGGCGCGCGCACCGTCGTGTCCAACCCCGTCGACGGTATGGGCATCTTCAAGAAGAGCGGCAACAAGGCGGCGGCCTGGAAGTTCATCGAGTTCGCCACGTCGAAGGAGATGAACAGCAAGTGGAACGAGTCGGCCGGGGCCATCCCGGCCCGCTCCGACGCCGCAGATGACGCGTGGATCGAGAACGCCAAGCCGACCAGGGCGGCCCTGGAGTCCCTGGACGACCCCAAGACCAAGGTCGTCCAGCTCCCGTACTACCTGCCGGACTGGAACAACATCAGCAAGGCCGACACCGAGCCCAACTTCCAGAAGGTGCTGCTCGGCCGGATGACCGCCAAGGAGTTCGCGGACGACCTGGCGAAGCGGCTGAACGAGGCGCAGAAGGAGTACACGTCGCGATGACCGACCCGTCTTCCTCCCGGCCCCGCGGCGCCGTGGCCCGCAGAAGCGTGCTGGGGGCGCTCGGCGCGGTGCCGGCGGCCTTCGCCCTGACCGGCACCGGATCCGGCACGGCGCACGCCGCCGGGTCCGGCCAGGCGCCTCCCACCGTCTTCATCGCCGGGGACTCCACGGCCGACATCAAGCGCCCCGAGTACGCCCCGGAGGCGGGCTGGGGCATGGCACTGCCCGCCTTCCTCACCGGCGGGGTCGCGGTGGCCAACCACGCCGCCAGCGGGCGCAGCTCGAAGAGCTTCTACGACGAGGGCAGGCTCGGCCCCATCCTGCGCGCGCTGCGGCCCGGCGACCTGTTCCTCGTCCAGTTCGGGCACAACGACGAGAAGACCGAGGACCCGGCGCGCGGCACCGACCCGTACACCACCTACCAGGAGTACCTCCGCCGCTACACCAGGGGCGCCCGGGACGCGGGCGCGACCCCCGTGCTGCTGACGTCCGTCGAGCGGCGGCGGTTCGACAGCTCCGGGCACGCGCTGCCCAGCCACGGCGAGTACCCGGCCGCCATGCGGGCGCTCGCCGCCGAGGACCGCGTGCCGCTCATCGACATCCAGGCGGTCAGCCTCGCCGAGTGGGACCGGCTGGGGCCGGAGGGGACGCTCGGCGTCTTCCTCCACCTCGACCCCGGCGAGTGGCCCAACTATCCGGACGGCGCCGCCGACAACACCCACTTCCAGCCGCACGGCGCGATCGAGGTGGCCCGCATGGCGGCCCGCGGCCTGGGCGAGCGCCGGCTGCTGTCTCCTGAGCGGCTGCGCAGGCTGGACGACGAAGTGCCGGACAGCGTGATCACATGGCCGCGCGGCGGGACGGAGGGCGGCGGGGCGGCTCCCGACGCGTGACTCCCGACGCACGACACCGGGCGGACGGCGGAGGGCGGACGGGACAGACCCGTCCTCCGCTGTCCGTCACCCCGTCACCCCGTCACCTCAGCGCCGCCTCCATCATCCGCTTCGCGATCGGGGCCGCCAGGCCGTTGCCGCTGATCTCGGCACGTGCCGCGTCCGAGTCCTCGACCAGGACGGCCACCGCGACCTGCTTGCCGTCGGCGTTCTCGGCGTAAGAGGTGAACCAGGCGTAGGGCGTTCCGCTGTTGTCGACCCCGTGCTGGGCCGTGCCGGTCTTGCCGCCGACCGCCATGCCGCCGATCCTCGCGTTCGTCCCGGTGCCCTCGTCGACCACCGTCCGCATCGCGGACCGCAGCTGTGCGGCGGTGTCCTCGCTCATCACGCGCCGTGCGGACGGGTGGGAGTAGTCCCGCAGCGTGTCGCCGCTCGCGTTTTGGACCTGCGCGACCATGTGCGGCCCGGTCAGCTCCCCGCCGTGCGCGATGGCCTGGGTGACCATCGCCAGCTGCAGCGGCGTCGCCGTCACGTCGTACTGGCCGATGCCGCTGAGTCCCGTCTGGGCCTCGTCCATCCGCTTGGGGTAGACGCTCTCGGCCGCCCGCACGGGGACGTCGTTCTTCGCGTCGTTGAAGCCGAACTTCTCCGCCTGCGCACGCACCTTGTCCTTGCCCAGGTCGGTGGCCAGCTTCGCGAAGACGTTGTTGCACGAGTAGCGCAGCGCGGTGCGGAGGGAGGCGTTCTCGCAGGGCGCGGCCGGATTCTCGTTGCCGAGCACCGTCCTGGTGCCCTTGAGGGTGTACGGGTCGGGGCTGTCGGTGCGCTCGTCGACCGACGAGTAGAGCCCGCTCTCCAGCGCGGCGGCCGCGACCACCAGCTTGAACGTCGAGCCCGGCGGCACCGGCTGCCGCAGCGCGCGGTTGAGCAGCGGCTGCTGCTCGCTCGCACTCAGCTTCCGCCACTCCTCGTCGTCGGCCCTGCTGCTGCCGGCGACGGCCGACGGATCGTAGGAGGGAGTGCTGACCAGGCCGAGGATGTCGCCGTTCGCCGGGTCGATCGCGACGGCGGCCCCCTTCTTGCCGCCGAGCGCGTCGTACGCCGCCTTCTGGACGCCGGGACGGATGGTGGTCAGCACGTTCCCCGGTTCGGCGCGCGAACCCTCCAGCAGGTCGAGCGGGGATCTGAGGCGGTCGTCGGACCCGGTGAGGACGTCCTGGTAGATGCCTTCGAGCTGGCTCCAGCCGTGCGTCTGGGAGGCGTGGCCGGTCACCGGGGCGTAGAGCGGGCCCTGGGCGTAGGTGCGCCGGTAGGCGAGGTCGTTGCCGCCGTGCGTCCTCTCGGAGCCGGTCACGGGCTTCCCGGCCACGATGATGTTGCCGAACGGCTGGGCGTACTGCTCGATGGCGTTGCGCCGGTTCCTGCTGTCGTCCGCGAGAGCCTTGCCGTCCGTGGTCTCCACCCAGGTGATGCGCACCAGGAGCGCGAAGACCAGGAGCAGCGTCACGACACCCGCGTGCCTGATGGTCCTGTTCATCACCTAAGAGAATGCGTGTACGACGGACAAGGTTCCGACGTAGTGGGACTTCTCAGGACTTTCTCATCCAGCGCGACCGGCCGCAGGGCGTCACCTCGGGGTCACGAACCCGTGCTCGTACGCGGCGATCACCGCCTGGGTACGGTCCCGCGCCTCCAGCTTGGCGAGCACCGCCGCCACATGGGTCTTCGCCGTGGCGCTGCCGATGTGCATCCGGTCGGCGATCTCGCTGTTCGTCAGGCCCTCCGCCATCAGCCGCAGGACATCCGCCTCGCGCTCGGTGAGCCGCTCGCGCAGCGCGCCGGCGCGGCCGGCGCGCGCGTGGTGCGCCGCGAGCTCCCGCAGCGCCGACGGGAACAGCAGCGAGTCGCCGCGCGCGATGAGCCGTACGCCCGCCACCAGCTCCTCGGGGGTCGCGCGCTTGAGCAGGAAGCCGTGTGCGCCCGCGCGCAGCGCGTCGTAGACGTAGGAGTCGTTTTCGAAGGTGGTGACGACGAGGATGCGCGGCACGGGGCCGGCCGGCGCCGCGAGCAGCAGCTCGGTGGCGCGGATCCCGTCCAGCTCCGGCATCCGCACATCCATCAGCACCACGTCGGGGCGCAGCTCGCGGGCGACGGAGACCGCCTCGCTGCCGGTCGCCGCCTCGCCCACCACCTCCATGTCGCCCTCGGCCCCGAGGATGGCGCGCAGCGCCGTGCGGACCAGGTGCTCGTCGTCGGCCAGGACGAGGCGCAGCGGCGCGGTCACCGGGCTGCCCGCCGGCCGCGCGCTCCGCCGCGCTGGGCGCCGGGAGGGAGGGGCAGCCGGGCCGTCAGCCGCCAGACGCCGTCGTCGTGCGCCCCCGCGCGGGCCGTGCCGCCCAGCAGCGCGGCGCGCTCCGCGACGCCCGCCAGCCCCCGCC
>NZ_JAAKZZ010001119.1 GCF_011045075.1 Streptomyces boncukensis | reverse complement strand
GGGAAGAGCCCCAGCCCGCATCCCATGGCGGCCAGGCCGACGACAGCAGCACGCACACTCACCCGCACCCGTACAGACATGCCCCCAGTGTCCAGCATCGGCGCGGCAGGCCCTCACGGCACCTCGCGCAGATACAGCGCACCGCAGGTGTGGCAGAACGGCTCCCCCTCCGGCGTCCCCCACAGCTCGCTCGGCTGGGTGGCCGCCCCGGGCGCCAGCGGGCGGCCGCACATGGCCGTGGTGCCGTCGCGCCGCACCATGTGCCAGATCTTGACCCGGGCGTCCGGCCCGCGCGGCGAGACGCCCTCCGCGTACTCGGCTCGCATGTCATGTTCCATACCCACACAGTGCAGCAATCCGGACGATTCAGCGCGCGGTGCCGGGGGAATCGGGTTGCGCGGGCGGGGCGTCGCCCAGGAGGGTACGAACAGCCGTGCCGAGCGGAAAGGATCTCCATGCAGCCCCCGCACTCCCCCGTCC
>NZ_JAAKZZ010001118.1 GCF_011045075.1 Streptomyces boncukensis | reverse complement strand
GTTGTTGGCGGATGGGTATCGGGTGTTTGTGGAGGCGAGTCCGCATCCGGTGTTGGTGTTGGGGATGCAGGAGACGTTCGAGGAGGCGGGGGTGGAGGCGGCGGCCGTGCCCACGCTGCGCCGTGATCAGGGGGATCGCAGGCAGCTCGCACAGGCCCTCGCCCACGCTCACACCGCGGGTCTGCGGGTGGACTGGAGGCCGTGGTTCCCGGAGGAGAGCCGCACGGTGGTCGACCTGCCCACCTACGCCTTCCAGCGTGAGCGCTACTGGCTCGATGGCCGGACCGGAACCTCCCAGGATGCCGCCGGCTTCGGGCTGGTGTCGACGGGGCATCCGCTGCTGGGTGCGGTGACTGAGCTTGCTGAGCGGGATGGGTTTGTGTTTGTGGCGCGGGTGTCTGCGCAGGGGTGCGGGTGGCTGGGTGAGCACCGGGTGTTGGAGTCGGTGCTGGTGCCGGGGGCGGCGCTGGTGGAGTGGGTGTTGCG
>NZ_JAAKZZ010001117.1 GCF_011045075.1 Streptomyces boncukensis | reverse complement strand
GAGACAGGGGGTGAGGGCTGCTGCACGTGATCGTCCCGTTCTCCGTACCAGGGTGCGGACGGCGGAGCCGCCGCCCGATGCGTCATGGTGAACCGACGCGCGTTTCCGCGGCGTTTCCGGCGGGCGACACCTCGATCACGTCGCCCTCCGTGATCCGCACGGCGTGCACGGGCAGCCGCGCTTCCTCCGGTCCGTCCAGGCAGCGGCCGGTCTCCAGCGCGAACGCCTCCTTGCCGAGCGGGCTCGTCACCACGGGGACGCCGCCCCGGTCGCCGACGATGCCGTGGCACATCACGGGCGCGCCGTGCACGGGGTCGAGGTTGCCCAGGGCGTGCAGCGTGCCGTCGTACCGCCGGAAGAGCGCGACGGCCGTGCCGTCCGGCAGCAGCGCGGCCCGCCCCTGCTCGGGCGGCAGGTCGGACAGCGCGCACACGGGCGTCCAGCCGGAGCCGCCGCGGGGCACGGGGGCCGCGGGCGCGTCGGGGG
>NZ_JAAKZZ010001116.1 GCF_011045075.1 Streptomyces boncukensis | reverse complement strand
CTTCACCACCTACGTGCCGCTCACCGACCTCACCCCCACCCCAGGCAACCCCAAGAAGCACGAGGTCGAGCGGATCATCGAAAGCATCCGCACTCACGGGTTCGTAGACCAGCCCATCGCGGACGAGCGCACCGGCACCATCCTCGGCGGGCACGGTCGCCGCGAAGCCCTCATCGAGATGCAGACCCGCGGCGACCGTCTTCCCGCCGGTCTCCTCCTGGACGACGACGGCGGATGGCTCGTACCCGTCCAGCGCGGCTGGGCCTCCCGCAACGACCTGGAGGCCAAGACCGTCAACATCAAGCTCAACAAGATCGGCGAGGACGGCGGCTGGCACCCGCGGTCCCTCACCACATACCTGGAGGACATCGTCACTGGAGACGCCGGACTGTTCGACTCCCTCGCCATCCCCGAAGGCGAACTGGACATTCTCCTGCGGCAAGTCGACCCCGAGACGCTGCCCCGCGCTGCCGATGAGGAGGACCAGGCCCC
>NZ_JAAKZZ010001115.1 GCF_011045075.1 Streptomyces boncukensis | reverse complement strand
GGCGGGTCCACCTCGCCACCCGGGACGCGGAAGCGGCCGTCGCGCGCGTCCGGAAGGCGGGCGGCCGGGTGCTGCGGGAGCCGGAGCGGGGGCCCGGCACGGCGGTCCGCGCGCTCGCCGCCGATCCGGCGGGCGCGGTGTTCGGGCTGTGGCGGCCCGGGGAGCGTACGGACTTCGCGGCGGCCCGCAAGCCGGGTGCGTACCTGTGGACGGATCTGCTCACCCGCGCGGAGAGCGCAGCGGCCGTGGACGCCTTCTACGCCGAGGTCTTCGGGTACGTCACCCATGCCGCCGACTTCGGAGCGGGCAGCCCGGCGGAAGGGGAGGACTTCTCCGTGTGGTGCCCCGCCCCCACCGGGGAGGGGGACGGCGGCCGGGCCGGTGCCCCGATCGGCGGCCGCGGCCTCCTCGGCGCCGCCCACCCGCCCGGGACGCCGCCGCACTTCCTGCCGTACTTCGCGGTGGCCGACTGCGACGGGGCCGTCGCCGCAGC
>NZ_JAAKZZ010001114.1 GCF_011045075.1 Streptomyces boncukensis | reverse complement strand
ATCCTCGACTGCCCGAACACGGAGCGCCTCGTACGCCACCTCGCCGAGACCTATGTCGACCTGAACTCCGGCCACCCCGTCCCGTCCCGCCGACGCGGCACCACCCGAGCCCGAGCCCGGGTCCGGGCCGGAGCCCGGCCCCGGAGCCGTACCCGTACCCGTACCCGTACGCGTCGCGAGCCCGCGCCCCGCGCCGCAGGGCGATCCGCTGGCGGAGCTGACGGCCTGGGTCACCGAGTCCGTGGCGGACACCATCGGGATCGCCGCCGAACAGATCGCCCCGGAGCGGGAGTTCGCCACCTACGGCCTCGACTCCATCGGCGCGCTGCGCATCATGCAGCGCATTCAGAGCCGGTACGGCGAGGACATCCCCATGGCCGCCATCCTCGACTGCCCGAACACGGAGCGCCTCGTACGCCACCTCGCCGAGACCTATGTCGACCTGAACGGCGCCGCACCCGCTCCTCCCCGAGCCGACGGCGTCCCCACTGCCCCTGCT
>NZ_JAAKZZ010001113.1 GCF_011045075.1 Streptomyces boncukensis | reverse complement strand
GCCTCCACCAGCAGGATGTGCAGATACGCCTGGAGCACCGAGACCATCCCGCGCTGCTGGTCGCCGTACTCCAGGCGCATCCGCCCCAGCAGCCCGGCGATGCGCGCGGCGCTCCGGTGGGTCAGCGGGAGGGAGGGGCTGGACCCGAGGTGGCGCAGCAGGTCGCGGTCCTCGGGATGGGCGAGCAGAAACGCTTCCTCGAACAGGACGACGGTGCCCCGCAGCCCGAACACGCGCTCCCAGTAGTGCACCTGGCCCGGCGTGATGAAGCAGAGCTGCGGCGGGGTGAGGGGCCAGTGGTGCAGGTCGATGACGTGGGCGCCGGTGCCGTGGGTGACGTAGGTGATCTCGTAGAAGGTGTGCCGGTGCGGGAAGGGGGCCCGGGAGAGCGGTCCGATCGAGTCGAAAGAGCCCATGGCGAACGGCAGGACCTGCGGTGCCGGTACGTCGAGGCGGTGGAGCGGCATGGTGCGGTGCCACCGCTCGGGCGCGGCGTCGGGCGGTGTGGGAGTG
>NZ_JAAKZZ010001112.1 GCF_011045075.1 Streptomyces boncukensis | reverse complement strand
CATTCTCGATCCCGGCAGTGTGGACGATGCCGGTCAGCGGCCACTGCTCCGGCATACCGTCGATCACCGTGGCCAGGGCGTCCCGGTCGGTGACGTCGCACGCGGTGACCGTCACCTGCGCGCCGAGCCCGGTCAGCTCTTCGATCAGGCCGTCGGGAGCTGTTCCGCTGCGGCTGGTGAGGACGAGGTGTGGTGCGCCTCGTCCGGCGAGCCAGCGGGCGGTGTGTGTGCCCAGGGCTCCGGTGCCGCCGGTGATCAGGACGGTGCCCGAGGGCCGCCACTGTTCATCGACCGGGGCCGCCGCAACGGCGCGGGTGAGGCGGCGGCCGTAGGTTCCGGCTCCGCGGATTGCGGTCTGGTCTTCGCTGCTGTCGGCCAGGATGTTTGTGAGTCGGGTTCCGGCTCGGGTGTCGAGGTGGGTGGGGAGGTCGATGAGGCCGCCCCAGCGTTGCGGGAGTTCCAGGGCCGCGACCCGGCCCAGGCCCCATACGGTGGCCTGGTCGGGGTGGTCCAGC
>NZ_JAAKZZ010001111.1 GCF_011045075.1 Streptomyces boncukensis | reverse complement strand
GAACTATCCGACCCGCTCCCAGAACACGCCCTCGTACACCCCCACCGGCTCCCCCACGGGCGGCGGCAATACGACGGACGGCAACCAGGACGGCGGTAACGGCGACGGCGGCACCGACCCGAGTGGCGGTCAGCAGGACGGCGGCCAGCAGGACGGCGGTCAGCAGGACGGGGGCCAGCAGGACGGCGGCGGTCAGCAGGATGGCGGCGGTCAGCAGGACGGCGGGGGTCAGCAGGACGGCGGCCAGCAGGACGACGGCGGCGCGGGCGCGGACGGCTGACGCCCCTTCCGGCGCAGCGTCCGGCGGATCTTGCTGGGAGGGCTGCCCCTTGCTGTCGCGTCGCAGGGTGCGGGTGATCTGTGGCCGGTCGCGCCCACGCGGCGGAGCCGCATAGCGAACACTGCCCCGTCCCGGCACGATCCCGGACACGTCCTAGCCGGTCGCGCGGAGCTTCGCAACTGGCGCCACGCGCGGCGGTGGGGCGCTTTACGATGCGGCTCGTGCAGCAGACATCG
>NZ_JAAKZZ010001110.1 GCF_011045075.1 Streptomyces boncukensis | reverse complement strand
TGGAGCGGCTGTCGGACGCGCGGGCCAACGGGCACCAGGTGCTCGCCGTGCTGAAGGGCTCGGCCGTCAACCAGGACGGCGCCTCCAACGGCCTGACCGCGCCCAACGGCCCCTCCCAGCAGCGAGTGATCCGCGAAGCACTGGCCAACGCGGGCCTGTCCGCGACCGAGGTCGACGCCGTGGAAGCCCACGGCACCGGCACGCCCCTCGGCGACCCGATCGAGGCCCAGGCGCTCCTGGCCACCTACGGCCAGCAGCGCGAGCAGCCCCTGCTCATCGGTTCCGTGAAGTCGAACATCGGCCACACCCAGACCACGTCCGGCGTCGCCGGGGTCATCAAGATGGTGCTGGCGATGCGGCACGGGATGCTGCCGGGCACGCTGCATGTGGATGAGCCGACGCCCGAGGTGGACTGGACGGCCGGCGATGTGGAACTGGTGACACAGCAGACCGCGTGGCCCGCGGTCGACCGCCCCCGCCGGGCAGGCGTCTCCTCCTTCGGCATCAGCGGAACGAACG
>NZ_JAAKZZ010000110.1 GCF_011045075.1 Streptomyces boncukensis | reverse complement strand
GCCCCCGCCCAACCCACCGCCGCCGACGACGGGGACACAGGTCCTGACGACGAAGCCCGCATCCTTCCGACCACATGCCCTGCCTGCGGACACGCCTTCACCTCCGGCCGCTGAGAGGGCCGTGCATGTCCACGCGCCGCAAGCCCCGTCATCCCACCCCTGGCCGCCCCAGACTGCTCTCCGATGAAGTCGAGGCCCGCCTGGTCTCCGCCTCCCGCACCGGCATCGCCGTCGAACTCGCCGCCGAAACCGCTGGCGTCTCCCGCCCCACCTTCTTGCGCTGGATGGCCCGTGGCCGCGCCGAAGCCGAAGCCCGCGAGGACGGCAAGGACTCGAACCCGGACGAAGAACAGTTCGTCGAGCTCTATGAGAAGGTGCGAGCCGCCCGTGCCATGGCTGCCGCCCGCGCCATGGCCAACATCCGCCGCGTCGCCGACGGCGGGATCGTCACCAAGGTCACCACGCGGAAGTTCCGTGATCCGGAGACCGGGCAGATCGTCGAGGAAGTCACCGAAGACCGCAGCGCCCCGGACTGGCGTGCTGATGCCTGGTACTTGGAACGGCAGCACCGTGAGCACTACGGCAAGGACGCCACGCTGGCCGTTGAAATCGGCGGAAGGACCGACGGAACGGTTCCCGGAGAGCAGTCCGCCGATGTGACGGCGCTCGCCGAACGCCTGAACGAGACCTTGTTCGCCGTGCAGTACCCGGACCGGGCCGAGCTGGAGGACGGCAGTGTCCTCGATGCCGAGGTCATCGACGGATGACCGGAGGCCGACAGCCCGCGACACAAGCCTCACCCGCAGGGCACCGTGCTCCCCTCCACACACACCGGAGGAGGCAGCACCTTGAGCATCAAGGGCTACGACGTCAGCTCGTATCAAAGTTCGACATACAGCACCAAGGACGTCGACTTCGTGATCGTGAAGGCGACGGAGGGCACCAGCTACATCAACCCCAAGATGACCGCCCAGGCCGCCCACGCGCGTCGCCACGGGCTCGTGGTCGGCTTCTACCACTTCCTGCGCCCCGGCGACATGCGGACGCAGGCCCGGTACTTCGTGGAGCAGTGCACCAGCCGACACGGCGACCCGCTGTGGGCCGACTGGGAAGATCCCCGCGTGAGCTGCGCGGACAAGGACCGCTTCCTGGCCGAAGTCAAGCTCCTGCGCGGCTCCACCCACAAGGTCGGGCTGTACTGCAACACCGACTACTGGCTGAACCGCGACACCACCTCGAACGCGGGCGACGCCTTGTGGATCGCGCAGTACAACGGCCAACCCGGTAAGCCGTCCATCCGGCACCCCTGGCTCATCCACCAGTACACGAACAAGCCCATCGACACCAACATCGCCCGGTTCGCCAGCCGGTCCGCGCTGCGCGCCTGGGCCACCGGCACCACCGAGACGGAGGACACTATGCCCAGCCGAGAAGAGATCGCCCGCGCCGTGCTGGAGACGGACGGGATCGTGGACGCCCCGTGGGCCACGAACGACAACACGACATGGCAGCTCAAGAGCGTCATCACCCACATCGGCGAGCAGGTTCACGCGGCACGCACCCAGCTCGCCGCCCAGGACGCCACCATCGACAAGCTCGCAGACGCTGTCGGGCAGGTCGGTTCGTTCGATCCGGAGGCACTGAAGCAGGAGATCCGCGAAGCCATCGAGTCCGTCACCGTCCGCCTGCAGACGGAAACGGCTGACGCCTGACACGGAGGAGAACACCCGTGGCAGGCGAGACCGCCATCACGGTCATCGGCAACCTCGTCGACGACCCCGAGCTGCGCTTCACCCCCTCCGGTGCGGCGGTCGCAAGGTTTCGCGTTGCCTCCACCTCCCACACTTTCGACCGGCAGACCAATGAGTGGAAGGACGGCGAGAGCCTGTTCCTGACCTGCTCGGTCTGGCGGCGGGCTGCTGAGCACGCAGTGGAGGTACTGCACCGGGGCACCCGCGTCATCGTGCACGGGCGCCTTAAGCAGCGCTCGTATGAGGACCACGAGGGCGTCAAGCGCACCGTGTTCGAGATCGACGCCGAGGATGTCGGCGCGAGCTTGAAAGCCCCCGTCCCGCCCCCGGGGATGCAGGAGCCCCGTCCTGTTCACGGCCCGCCGGTGGCGGCCGTGAACAGGGACGTTCGATGAGCGGGAGGTGTGCGAGCTGGTCCGGGCGTCTGGGTCGCGCTCGGACCGGCCCGCATGAGTCGGGGCAGCGAGATCAGGCGGTGAAGGGTTCCTGCCGTACGGCGTCCGGGCCGTTCAGGAGCACCGCCCTGCGAGCCCCGGTGTCACCCGCCATGTGCACGGCCGACACGCTTTCCGGTGAGGTCTTGAGCAAGCCCCGGTACCTCTCCAGCCGTCCCTCATCCGTGCCCCACAACACGTACCGGCCCCTACGGGATAGGTGCGGGTACAGCTCGGTTGTACCGTCCTGCCGCGCCCAGGTCTCAGCATACTTGCGGTCGCTGAAGATCCGCAGGCCCAAGCGCTCCGAGCCGTACGAGAACGTGTAGATCGTGCTGTCCGGGCCCACAGCGGCCTTGGTGGACATGACGACGCCGTCGGCATCGGTGCATTCCGCTTCGAAGTCGTTCATGGTCTGGCAGGCGATGTTCCCCGCGGAGAACCCCAGGAACATCGGGTCGGTGAACGGGCGCGTCCCGATGTCGGAGGAGGACTTGTCCGCTGTGCTCGCCTCCGAGGTGGAGCTGGCGTCGGTAGCACCCGTCTCGGCCTGCGGCGCGGACGGCCCGTCGACGTAGTGGCCCAGGGCCCAGCTCCCGACAAGAGCCGCCACAAGCGCCCCAGCGACGGCCCACCGCTTCATACGACGCTTCGGCCGGCCAGCCTGCGCTGTGGCCGAAGGGAGCGGGGAGTCCACTGGCGGCACGGGATCGACCGGGCTCAGCAGTTCGTCGAAGTCCTTGAGTTCCTTGCAGTGGTCGCGCACCAAGCGCTCGGCCTGCTCCAGCGTCAGATCAGGCAATGCCGACCTGACCTGGCGCACTGCGGAGCCGAAACTTTGAGGGTTCAGGAACAGGTGACGCTCACCATTGACTGTGACCACACCGACGTCGGCCAAGCCGACAGCATCGTCCTTGTCGTCGCCGTCCAGGACATGAATCTGGACGGGGGGCATCGGGGGCGTCACGATCGGGTTCCCAGTGCCGTTCCGGTCGGGGCGCGCCCGCATGTCAGGCGTACGGCGTCGCACTCAGCAGAACACGCGTACGGGTCACTGGCGCGGACGTGGAGACTGCTGGGTATGGCGCTGCTCAACTCTGCCGGTCGCCTTCCTTGCTCTGGAGGATCTCCGCGATGCGGTCGGCCGTCTTCTCCAGCCGTTCCGGGGTGATGGTCTCGATGTCGGTGACGACGAGCTGCCCGCCCCCGGGCAGCTCGACCTCAGCGCGATGAATCTCCGGTTCGTCCCGCCCGTCGTGGGACCCGGCGTCCGCGCGGGCCGCCTGCGGGTTCTGCGCACGGCTGAACTCGCGCAGCATGGCCTCACGGGTACGTTCCACCCGAGCGGGACTGCGCTGGAACCCCGGCCGCAGGGCTCCCCCGGCCGCAAGCAAACGGCGGCCTTCCTCGTCATGGGGTGTAGGCCCACCTTCCAAGGCCCTCTCCACGCGCTCCTCGTCAGCCATGCGCCCCCGCCTTTCGTGTCTCCTGTGCGCCTGCAACTCGCCTCTTGCCGACTGCCGCGGTCAGAAGCTCCTCCACGATGTCACCAGAGGAGTCCCCGTTCGGCAGGACCTCGGAGAGCTTGCGCAATGACCGTACCGTCAGCGTCCGGACTGCGCCTTCCGTCTTGCCCATGATCTGCGCGGTATGTGCTGGGCTGAGCCCGTCGAAGAACCTCAGCCGGAGGCACTGCCGCTGTTCGGGCCGCAGCTGGGCGAGCCGGGCAGCGACGGCCTGGGCCAGCGCCCGGTGCTCGGCATGTTCTTCGGGCCCCTGCCCGTGGCGGGGTCTATCGAGCGCGAGATGGTCGGCGCAGAGCACTTCGGAGGGACGTCGTTGCACGGAACGCAGATAGTCCATCGACGCGTTGCGGGCGATCGTGTGCAGCCAGCCGAGCAGATTGGTGCCAGGCCGGTAGCGGCTGATGTTCCGCGCGACCTTGATCCAGATTTCCTGGCATACGTCCTCGGCGACGTGCGCATCGCGGATGAAGTACCGCACCCAGCGGTAGACCGTGTCGTTGAGCTGGTCGTACACCTGGCTGAGGGCATCCGGCGCGTCATCGCCACCGGCTGCGGCACGCGCGACGAGGGCTTCGAGTGTGTCGGTCACGGCTGTGGTATCCCCCCACGGTCCCGGTGCGCTGTGGTCGTACAGTGCCGCTCGGATTCCCCGTGACCTGCGTTTTTCCCGTGCGGCGCTGAGGCAGCTTAACCGACGGTGCACGACGCGCATCGAACGGGTTACCGATAGCGTGTGACGCTTGCTGTACTCTGTGGCTCCATTGAGGCCGTTGGGCCGGGAGAGCAACCCGGTGCCGGCAAGACTCGAAGTGAAGGGAACTGTGGCCATGTCTCCGTACGTGAACGCGACCGACCACACGCTGATGCTCCTGCCGTTCGAGGAGTGGATCTCCCTCAGCACGGCTGCGCAGCGCGCAGACATCGATGAGGCCGCTGCCGCCAGCGTCGTACGCCTGGGACGCCGCCGTGGCGTCTTGCGGACTCGCGGCAAGGGGAAGGCCCAGCAGGTCATGCGCGTCTCCACCGACCCGCACCGCACGAGCGATCGTTCGCTGACGCCCCGGAAGTAGAGAACAGCTCGTACGCGGCTGCCAGGAGACCACCGCCCGCGTTGAGGCTTCAAACTCCAACTCTGGCCGGAGCAGTGCTCGGCCCGGCCCTCAGCGGTGTAACAGATTCCGTCAGTCGGCGTACTTATCCGTGCCGGACTGATCGAGACCGGCGCGAGACAGCACGAACCACTCAGCACCGGAAGGCCGCTCGTGATCGAACCACCCCATCCCGACCGGCCCCGGTCAATTCACCGCCTCGCACGAACTTGCTCCACCACCAGCTTGCCCAGCCACAACCCTCAGATCGTCAAGGGGGATTGACCACATTGCGCCAGCAGCGAGAACCGCACATGAAGCTGCCCGACGTCCTCAGCGAACTCGGCATGTCCAGAGCAGCCTTCTACCGCATGCGAGCTATGGGCAAGGGCCCGAAATGCAGGAAGCTGCCCAATGGTCAACTGCGCTTCCGCCGCACCGACGTTGACGCCTGGTGGGACAGTCTGGAGGACGGCGACTGATGGCGTTCAGCTACGAGGTCAGCTTCTGGGAGATCCGCGAGAGGAAGGGACGGCGCAAGCCCTTCGAAGTCCGATGGGTCGTCAACGGCAATGGGAAGTCGGAGTCCTTCCTCAAGAAGGGCCTCGCCAAGGGTCGCCTATCCGAGTTGATATCCGCGGCAGGCAAGGGCGAGCCGTTCGACGAGGAGACAGGGCTTCCCAGATCCGAGCTCCGCACCAAGCTCCAGAAGGTCACCTGGTACCAGCACACCCGCGACTTCATCGAGAAGCGCTGGGATGACACGCCCGGAAAATCCCGCAAGAACTTCGCCGATGCCCTCGCCACCATCACCCCAGCCCTCGTGACGAGCGAGGCCGGGCGCCCCGACGCGCGGGTCCTGCGGCGGGCACTCTATAGCTGGGCGTACAACAAGCAGCAGCAGATCAAGGAGCCGGTACCGCGCGAGGAATGGCGCCAGGCCCTGGACTGGATCGAGAAGCACTCCGTGTCCATCACGGAACTCGAAGACGCTCAGGTCCTCCGCAAAGCGCTCGACGCACTGGGCAAGAAGCTCGACGGGAAGGCGGCTGCCGGCCGGACCGCACGGCGGAAGCGGGCCTGCCTGAGCGACGTTCTCGGCATGGCAGCAGAGGCCAAATACTTCTCGACGGCGGTCAACCCGCTGAAGTCGGTCACGTGGACCGCTCCCCGCACAGCCGAGGAAGTCGACCCCGAGGCCGTCGCTAATCCGCGCCAAGTGCGCCGACTCCTCGACGCTGTACGCGAGCAGAGCAGCCGCGGCCGACACCTGGAAGCCTTCTTCGGCTGTCTGTACTTCGCGGGCATGCGCCCCGCCGAGGCGATCCATCTGAAGGTCGCCCAGTGCACACTCCCGGACGAGGACTGCTGGGGCATCCTCGTCCTTCGTGGCGGAACCGTCCGGCCTGGCAGGAACTGGACCGACGACGGCCGTGCCCATGAGGACCGGAGCCTGAAGTGGCGAGCGGAAGAGGACTCGCGGCCCATCCCCATCCCCCCAGCACTCGTCCGCCTTCTCCGCGCCCACATCTCCGAGCACGGCGTGGCCCCTGATGGGCGCCTCTTCCGAACGAGCCGAGGCGGACTCGTCCAGGAGAGCGGCTACGGCGAGGTCTGGGCGAAGGCCCGCGAGAAGGCGCTGGCCCCGGAGGAAGCAGCCTCTCCGCTCGCCCGGCGGCCGTACGACCTCCGCCACGCGGGGATCTCGTTCTGGCTCAGTTCCAACGTCGACCCTGCTGAAGTCGCGCGCAGGGCTGGCCACAGCTTGAACGTCCTGTTCCGGGTGTACGCCAAGGTCCTGCACCAGTCACAGGAGCGCGCGAACCGGCGCATCGACGCCGCCCTAGAGGAGTGGGGCATGGAGGCGTCCTAGCGATCGGCGGCAGTTCCGCTGCCAGCATTCCTCACTCGGCGGCGGGGCTCAGGCCGACACCCAGCGTTCGGGCACACGACGGGTCTCACGGACGGAGCACAACACTCCGACCGTGAGGCCCGTCACATTTTTTGCCACTCAAAAGTGAACGAACAGGGACAACTGGCGGATATCCAACAGCCCTTCCGGCTCGATCCCAGCGTCAGACGCCGAAGCCGCCGGATCTTGGCCCGCGTATGGCCCGGAAATGCTGGTCAGGGGGCGAGATCACCGCGAAACAGGGTGAGACACGTCCAGAATGTCCGGGTCTCTCGGAGGGCTGTGTTCGACCACGAAGAAACCCCTCAGCATCCTGCGTTTTCGCAGGTCACTGAGGGGTTTCCTCTACTGTGGCGGCGCTAGGATTCGAACCTAGGAAGGCTGAGCCGGCAGATTTACAGTCTGCTCCCTTTGGCCGCTCGGGCACACCGCCTGGGAATGTCGCCGGGGGTCCCGCCGGGGCGGTGCTCCGCGGCAACGGTGTAAACCATACCCGATGCCGGGGGGTGCTTCGCCACCCGGTTGATCAGGGGGCGGCCCCGCGCCCCGCTGTCCGGGCTCGGCGGGCACGGGGGCGCGTGTGGCTAGGCTTGCGGGGCGGTCCGTCGTACGGACCGTTCCCTGACGGATCTACGTACGAGGAGCCAACTCACCATGGCCGACTCCAGTTTCGACATCGTCTCGAAGGTCGAGCGGCAGGAGGTCGACAACGCCCTCAACCAGGCGGCCAAGGAGATCGCCCAGCGCTACGACTTCAAGGGCGTGGACGCCTCGATCGCCTGGTCGGGCGAGCGGATCGAGATGCGGGCCAACTCGGAGGAGCGGGTGAAGGCCGTGCTCGACATCTTCCAGTCCAAGCTGGTCAAGCGCGGGATCTCGCTGAAGGCGCTGGAGACCGGGGAGCCGCAGGTCTCCGGCAAGGAGTACCGGATCGCCGCCTCCCTGCAGGAGGGCCTGTCGCAGGACAACGCGAAGAAGATCGCCAAGGTCATCCGCGACGAGGGGCCCAAGGGCGTCAAGGCGCAGGTGCAGGGCGACGAGCTGCGGGTCACCTCGAAGAGCCGGGACAGCCTGCAGGACGTGATCTCCCTCCTGAAGGGCAAGGACTTCGACTTCGCGCTGCAGTTCGTGAACTACCGCTGAGCAGTGCTGAGCCGTGCGGCCTCCGGCCGGTGCCGGGGGCCGCACTGTGTGCGGGGGCCCGGGGCTACCAGCGGTAGTGCGGGTAGGCCGACGCGGCGTCGGTGGAGACGATCTCGCGGCCGACCGGCACCAGGGAGACCGGGATCATCTTGAAGTGGGCGATGCCGAAGGGGATGCCGATGACCGTCACGCAGAAGGCGGCGCCGGCCGCGAGGTGGCCCAGGGTGAGCCAGATGCCCGCGAAGACGAGCCAGACGGCGTTGCCGAGCGCGGAGGGTGCTCCCGCCTCCGCGCGCCGCACGGTGGTCCGACCGAACGGCCACAGGGCGTACGAGGCGATGCGGAAGCAGGCCAGGCCCCAGGGGATGGTGATGACGAGTACACAGCAGACCAGGCCCGCCAGCAGATAGCCCAGCGCCATCCACAGGCCCGAGAGGATCAGCCAGACGAGGTTGAGGAGCGTCTTCACTCGTGCCAGCCTGCCAGCTTCTCCAGCCGGGCGACACGCTCCGCCATCGGCGGATGGGTGGAGAAGAGCCGGGACATGCCCTCGCCTCTGCGGAAGGGGTTGGCGATCATCAGATGGCTGGCCGTCTCCAGGCGCGGCTCGGGCGGCAGCGGCAGCTGCTGCGTGCCGGCCTCCAGCTTGCGCAGGGCTGAGGCCAGCGCGAGCGGGTCGCCCGTCAGCCGGGCGCCGGACGCGTCCGCCTCGTACTCCCGGGAGCGCGAGACGGCCAGTTGGATGAGCGAGGCCGCCACCGGACCCAGGAACATGATCAGGAGCATGCCCACCAGACCGGGCCCCTCGTCGTCGTCCGAACGGCCTATGGGGATCAGCCAGGCGAAGTTCACCAGGAACAGCACCACGGAGGCGAGCGCACCGGCGACTGAGGAGATGAGGATGTCGCGGTTGTAGACATGGCTCAGCTCGTGCCCGATGACGCCGCGCAGCTCGCGCTCGTTCAGGATGCGCAGGATACCGTCCGTGCAGCAGACGGCCGCGTTGCGGGGGTTGCGCCCGGTGGCGAACGCGTTGGGCGCCTGGGTCGGCGAGATGTAGAGCCGGGGCATGGGCTGGCGTGCGGCCGTCGACAGCTCGCGGACCATGCGGTACAGCTGCGGGGCCTCGAACTCGCTGACGGGGCGGGCGCGCATCGCGCGCAGTGCGATCTTGTCGCTGTTCCAGTAGGCGTACGCGTTCGTGCCCAGGGCGACGAGCACGGCGACGAGCAGCCCCGTCGTGCCGAAGAAGCTTCCGATGCCGAGGATGAGGGCGGACAGTCCCCCGAGAAGCAGGGCTGTCCTCAGCCCGTTGTGCCGGCGGTGCACGGTACGCCCTCCAGGTGGTGCGGCAGGGGAACCCTGAGCCAGGTGGACCTTCCACCTTCCAAGCGGACCCAGCGGACCCTTCCAGTGGACCCTCCCTGCCTGGTCAACGCACTGCGGGCGGGCTCAGTTCCCCCGGACGGCGCGGTGCGACGACCGTCACGACAGCCGCACGGGCGCCGCGGCGGTGCGTCGGGACGGCGGGTCGCAACGGTGCGTCGGGACGGCGCGTTGGGGCGGTGCGTTGGGGCGGTGCGTTGGAGCAGCGTCAGAACCGCGTCAGAACAGTGCCGTGTCGGCGAACCGCAGGAAGAGCTGCGGAGCGCCCGACAGGGCGACGCCCAGCACGGCGGTCCCGGAGATGGTGGCCGTGAGCACACCGGACGGTGCGATGTGCGCCGCGGGGGCGCCGACGGCTCCCCCGGCGGGCGCCGGAGCGGGCGCCTCGTCCGTACGGAACAGCAGCGCGGCCCACTGGAGGTAGTAGTAGAGCGCGATCACCACGTTCACGGCCATCACGACGGCGAGCCAGCCGAGGTCCGCGTCGACGGCGGCGCTGAAGACCGTCACCTTGGCGAAGAGGCCGACGATGCCGGGCGGCAGCCCCGCCAGGCACAGCAGGAAGAAGCCCAGGCAGAGCGCCGCCAGCGGGCGGGAGGCCATGAGGCCCCGGTAGTCGGCCAGGCGGCCCTCGGGGCTCGTGCGGGTGACGAGCACGGCGACGGCGAAGGCTCCCAGGTTCACCACGCCGTACATCAGCGCGTACGCCACGGTCGAGCCGACCGCCCGGTCCGCGTCCCGTGCGGAGTCGGCGTAGGCGGCGGAGGCGATGGGGACGAGCAGATAGCCCGCCTGTCCGACGGAGGACCAGGCGAGCAGCCGCACGGCGCTGCGGCTGCGCTCGGGGCGCTGCCGCAGCGCTCCGAGGTTGCCGACGGTCATGGTGAGCGCCGCCAGCACGGCCAGGACCGGCCCCCACACGTCCCCGTACGACGGGAAGGCGCGCAGGGTCACCAGGATCAGCCCGGAGAACCCGACCGCCTTTCCGACGACTGACAGGTACGCGGCAACCGGAAGCGGCGCTCCGACGTAGGTGTCGGGCACCCAGAAGTGGAACGGGACGGCGGCCGTCTTGAACGCGAAGCCGACGAGGGTGAGCGCCACTCCCGTGGTGGCGAGGGTGCCCAGGCGGCTGTCCGTCGCGGGCAGCCCCTCGGCGACGGTGGCCAGGTGCATGCTGCCGGTGGCGGCGTAGACGAAGCTGACGCCCATCAGCATCACGGCGGTCGCCGTGACGGACGACAGGAAGAACTTCAGCGCCGCCTCGGAGGACCGCCGCTCTCCCCGGCGCAGGCCGACCAGTGCGAAGGCGGGCAGGGAGGCGACCTCCAGGGCGACGACCAGGGTGGCCAGGTCGCGCGAGGCGGGCAGCAGCGCGGCCCCGGCCGCCGAGGACAGCAGCAGGAACCAGAACTCCCCGGCGGGCAGCCCCTCGTCCTCCACGGCGGTCAGCGACAGCAGCCCCGCGACCAGCGCCCCGCCCAGCACGAGGAGCTGGATGACCAGAGTGAACGGGTCGGCGACGTAGCTGCACACCCCGGGGTCGTCGGTCAGGCAGAACGTGGTCCGGTCCTCGCCGATGAGCGGAATGAGCGACAGGCCCGCCAGGGCGAGGCCCGCCAGGGACAGCCGGCCCAGCAGCCTCTTGTGCCGCTCGGCGAGGAACAGATCGGCCACCAGGACGGCGAGCGCGACGAACGCCGTGATGACCGGCGGGGCGATCGCTGTCCAGTCGACGGACTGGACGAGGCCGCCCGCTGTCGGGACGGTCGCCGACGCGTCCTGGGCGCCGCCGCCGGGGATGTGCTGGACGGCCCCGTGCTGGAGGGTCTGCTGGAGCGCTGCGGTCGCGGATGTCATCGGGTCACTCCCGGCAGAAGGTGCTGCACTGCCGGATCGGTGAGCCCCAGGAGGGCCGCGGGCCACAGTCCGGCGAGGACGGTGAGGACGGCCAGGGGCGTCCAGGCGGCGAACTCGTAGCCGCGGATGTCGGGCACCGTACGCAGCGACGCGAGGGCGGGGCGCGGCTCCTCGGGGTCGCCCATGCACACGCGGCGCACGACGATGAGCATGTAGCCGGCGGTCAGCAGGGTGCCCAGTCCGCCCAGTGCCATGAACACCAGGAAGGCCGGCCGGCTCAGCCCTCCTGCCGGGTGGTAGGCGCCCAGCAGGGCCAGCAGCTCGCCCCAGAAGCCCGCCAGCCCCGGCAGTCCCAGGGAGGCGACGGCGCCGAAGGCGAGCAGCCCGCCGAACCGCGGCGCCTTCCCGTACAGCGCGGCTCCGCTCGTCCCGGCGAGCGTGTCCATGTCGGTGGTCCCGGTGCGGTCCTTGAGGGCGCCGACGAGGAAGAACAGCAGGCCGGTGATGAGGCCGTGGGCGATGTTGGCGAACAGCGCGCCGTTGACGCCGGTGTGGGTGAGGGTGGCGATGCCCAGCAGCACGAAGCCCATGTGGCCGACGGAGGAGTAGGCGATCAGCCGCTTCAGGTCGCCCCGGGCGCCGCGCCGGGCGAGCGCCAGGCAGGCGAGCGAACCGTAGATGATCCCGACGACCGCGAAGGCCGCGAGGTACGGCGCGAAGGTCTCCGCGCCCTCCGGCACGCCGGGCAGCAGGATGCGGACGAACCCGTAGGTGCCCATCTTGAGCAGCACCCCGGCCAGCAGGACGGAGCCGACGGTGGGCGCCGCCGTGTGCGCGTCCGGCAGCCAGCTGTGCAGCGGCCACATCGGCGCCTTGACGGCGAGCCCCAGGCCGATGGCGAGCGCGGCGACCACCTGGGTGGTGTGGCTGAGCCCCGCGCCGTGCGCCTCGGCGAGCTCGACCATGTCGAACGTCGGCCCGCCCTGCGCGTTCAGGCCGACGACCAGCAGGCCGAGCAGCATCACGACGGAGCCGAGCAGGGTGTACAGGATGAACTTCCAGGCGGCCGGGCCCCTCCCCTCGCCGCCCCAGCGGGCGATGAGGAAGTACATCGGGATGAGCACCATCTCGAACGCCAGGAAGAACAGCATCAGGTCGAGCACGGCGAACGTGGCCAGGGTGCCGCACTCCAGCACCAGCAGCAGCGCGACGAACGTCTGGGGGCGCGGCCCGGCGGGCATCTTGAAGTAGCTGTAGAGCGCGCACAGGAACGTCAGCAGCGCGGTCAGCACGAACAGCGGAAGGGAGACTCCGTCGACGCCGAAGTGGAGGCGGATCCCGAGCGCCGGGATCCAGCTCACGCTGGACTCGGCCTGCATGGCGTCCGGGTTGTCGTGGTCGAAGCCGAGCGTGAGGACGACGGTCGCGGCCAGCACGGCGCCGGTGACGGTCACGCCGTGCCGCAGCACCGCCTGGTCGGGGCCGCTCCCCCGCAGTCCGGGCGGCGCGGGCAGCAGCGCGGCGGCGGCGCCGAGCAGGGGCAGCACGACGGCGGCCACCAGCAGCCCCTGCATCACGGTGTCGCTGACGGGAAGCACGGCTCACGCTCCTCCGGTTCCGGTCGCGGCGATGACGGCGATCACGCCGAGCACGAGGGAGCCCGCCAGCAGCGCGCTCAGATAGGTCTGTACGTTGCCGGTCTGCGCGCGGCGCACGGCGGCGCCCAGCAGCCGCGGCCCGGCCCCCGCACCCCGCACATAGGCGTCCACGACCTCCCGGTCCAAGAAGCGCACCAGCCGGGCCGACGCCGCAACGGGGCGCACGACGAGCGCGGCGTACACGGCGTCCAGGTGGAAGCCCGCGGCGGCGTGCCGGTGCAGCGGCCCGAGCAGCAGCGGCCCGGGGTCGCTGCCGGTGTCGCTGCCGGTGCCGGTCGGCGGGCGCGCGGCGGCGAACGCGCTGGTGTGCCGCCAGGCGGCGAACGTCAGCAGGGCGCCGACCAGGGCGACACCGGTGGCCAGGACGGAGGTGGCCAGGGTGGGGCCGAGGTCCTCGCCGTCGAACCAGTCGGGCAGCACGGGGAACGCCAGGCCCAGCGCCAGCGAGGGCAGCGCCAGCAGCCACAGCACGGCGGTCATCACCGCGGGCGTGGGCGCCGAGTGCCCGGCCGCACCGGGCCCGGCCTGCGCGCCGCCCGCCGGGTCCGGGGCCACCGCGTCCGAGGCCACCGCGTCCGGGCCCGCCGCGTCCGCGTCCGTGCCCGCCTCCGCGCCCCGCGGCCGGGGGTCTCCCCCGGCGAGCAGCCACAGGCGTGCCGCGTAGGCGGCGGTGAGCAGCGCGGTGACGAGCCCGGCGATCAGGACGATCCAGCCGACGCCCACCGGGACGCCGTGCGCGTCGCCGAGCGCGGCGTGTTCGGCGGCGCCCAGCACGGCCTCCTTGGAGAAGAACCCGGCGAACGGCGGAATGGCGGCCAGGGCGAGCAGTGCGACGGTCAGCGTCCAGTAGGCGTCGGGCGCGCGCTTGGCGATCCCGCCCGTACGGGCCATGGCGGTGAGCGAGTTGGTGCCCGCCGCGTGGATGGCGACTCCGGCGCCGAGGAACAGCAGGGCCTTGAACGCGCCGTGGGTGAGCAGGTGGAAGACGGCGGCGCCGCGGTCGGCGACGGCGAGGGCGGCCGCCATGTAGGCGAGCTGGCTGACGGTGGAGTACGCGAGGACGCGTTTGATGTCGTCCTGGGCGAGCGCGGCGAGCGCGGAGCCGGTCATGGTGACGGCGGCCAGCACCGCGAGGACGGCGAGGGCGGCCGTGGAGGCGGTGAACACGGGCAGCAGCCGGGCGACGAAGTACACCCCGGCGGCGACCATCGTGGCGGCGTGGATCAGCGCGGAGACGGGCGTGGGGCCCGCCATCGCGTCCGGCAGCCAGGAGTGCAGCGGGAACTGCGCGGACTTGCCCGCCACTCCGGCCAGCAGCAGCAGTGCGACCAGCGTGGGGTGCTGCAGCTCGAACCCGGACAGCGAGGAGGTCAACCGGGTGGTGATGGTGCTGATCCGGAAGGTGCCCGCGTCGGAGGCGAGCGCCAGGATGCCGATCAGGAAGGGGACGTCGCCGAGCTTGGTGACCAGGAACGCCTTCAGCGAGGCGGCGCGCGCCGCCGGCGTCTCCCAGTAGTGCCCGACCAGGAAGTACGAGCAGATGCCCATGATCTCCCAGCCGACGAGCAGCACGATGAGGTCGTCGCTGTAGACGACGAGGAACATCGCGGCCGTGAAGAGGGAGACCAGCGCGGCGTACGAGGGGTAGCGGGGGTCCTCGCGCAGATAGCCCGTGGAGTAGAGCTGCACGCAGGAGGCGACCACACCGACCAGCACGGCGACGAGGACGGCGAAGCCGTCGAGGTGCAGGGCGAGCTGGACGGGGAGCGCCGCGTTGCCGGTGGGGGTCAGCTCGGTGGCGGCGCGGAGCGGCTCGTCGCCGCCCTGCCGGGCCGCGACGGTGATCGCCAGGGCGGTGGCGGCGAGCGTCGGCAGCACCGCGAGGGGTCTGGCGAAGCCGGGCGCGGTACGGCCCAGGAGCAGCCCCGCGACGGCGCCGAGAAAGGGCAGCAGGGGGACGAGGACGGCGAGGGTCGTGGTGCTCACGCGTGCTGCCTCCCTGCCGACGTCCCCTGGTCGGAGCCGCTGCCGGCGGCGTTGTCAGTGGCGGGTGCGAGGCTTTTCTCGTCGGCGGACCCCGGGCCGGATCCGTCCTGCGGGGGGCCCGTGCCCTCGCGCAGGTCCCGGAGTCGGTCGATGTCGGAGCTGCCCCGGTTGCGGTAGACGAGGAGCACGATCGCCAGGCCGATGCCGATCTCGGCGGCGGCGATGGCGATGGTGAAGAGAGTGAGGGCCTGGCCCGCGTGCAGGGAGTCGCGGAGCCAGACATCGAAGGCGACGAGATTGAGGTTGACGGCGTTGAGCATCAGCTCGACGGACATCAGCACGAGGATGGCGTTCCGTCTGGCCAGGACCCCGTAGAGACCCACACAGAACAGGAGGACGGCGAGAGTGGCGGGATAGACGAGATGCATCAGCGGTCGCTCCCCTTCTGCCCGTGCCGCCGGGAGAGGACGATCGCGCCGACGAGCGCGGCCAGGAGCAGCACGGACAGCGCCTCGAACGGCAGCACCCAGTGGCGGAACAGCGCCGTGCCGGTCACCTTCGACGATCCGGCGACCGACTCCTCGACGTCGATCCAGGTCGAGCGGAAGGCGTCGATGACGACGGTGAGCAGGGTCGCGGCGGCGGCCACAGCGACGGCGAGGGCCACCCAGCGGTTGCCCGAGTCGGCGTCGGGCGAGCGGCCGATCGGGGCCCTGGTGAGCATCAGTCCGAAGAGAAGGAGGACGACGACGGAGCCGACGTAGATCAGCACCTGGACCCAGGCGATGAACTCCGCGGTCAGCAGCAGGTACTCGACGGCGACCCCGCCGAGCGCCGCCACCAGCCAGAGGGCGGCGTGCACCAGCTGCCGGGTGGTGACCGTGACGAGCGCGGCGCCGAGGGTGACGAGCCCGACGAGGACGAAGACGATCTCGACTCCGGCCGGGGAGAGAAAGCCGGGGTGCGAGGCGGTGAGGGTCACGCTTCCTCACCCGCCCTCTCCCACTTGTCGGCCGTCTTGCGGGCTGCCGCGATCTCCTTGGGCTCCTCGGCCGCGGGGTCGAGCGCGGGCGGCTCGGGCACCGTCCACATCCACTCCCGCAGCCGGTCCCGCTCGTGGGTGAGTTCGTGGATGTCCGTCTCCGCGTACTCGAACTCGGGCGACCAGAACAGCGCGTCGAAGGGACACACCTCAATGCAGATACCGCAGTACATGCACAGCGCGAAGTCGATGGCGAAGCGGTCCAGGACGTTGCGGCTGCGCTCGCGTCCGCCCGGCGCCGCGGGCGGCACCGTCTCCTTGTGCGAGTCGATGTAGATGCACCAGTCGGGGCACTCGCGGGCGCAGAGCATGCAGACCGTGCAGTTCTCCTCGAAGAGTCCGATGACGCCGCGGGAGCGCGGCGGCAGGTCGGGCTGCACATCCGGGTAGTGCTCGGTGACCGAGCGCCGGGTCATGGTGCGGAAAGTGACCGCCAGTCCCTTGGCGAGACCGGAGCCGAACACTGCCGTGGTGCGGGGCACGGCTACATCACCACCTTGACGACGCCGGTGAGGGCGATCTGCAGCAGGGCGAGCGGGACCAGCACCGTCCAGGCCACGCGCTGCAGCTGGTCCTCGCGCAGCCGGGGATAGCTCACCCGGAGCCAGATGACGCCGAAGGCCAGGACGCCGGTCTTCAGCAGCATCCACAGCCAGCCGAGCGTCCCGGCGAACGGTCCGTGCCAGCCGCCGAGGAAGAGCACGGCGGTCAGTGCGGAGACGACGACGATGCCCGCGTACTCGGCGAGGAGGAAGAGGGCGAAGCGCAGCCCGGTGTACTCGGTGTAGGCGCCGAAGATGATCTCGGCGTCCGCGATGGGAGCGTCGAAGGGAGGGCGCTGCAGCTCGGCCAGCCCGGCCGTGAAGAAGACGAGACCGCCGATGATCTGCCAGGGCAGCCACCACCACTCCCAGGCGTCCAGGATGCCGGGCAGCGAGAGGGTGCCGGCCGCCATGGCGACGGAGGCGGCGGCGAGCAGCATCGGCAGCTCGTACGCCATCAGCTGCGCCGCGGTGCGCAACCCGCCCAGCAGGGAGAACTTGTTGGCCGAGGCCCAGCCGCCCATCAGCGAGCCGAGCACGCCCACGCCCATCACGGCGAGGACGAAGAAGATACCCGCGTCGATCGCCTGCCCGACCCCGCCGTCGGGGGCGACCGGGATCGCGACGAGGACGAGGAGGTAGGGGATGAGCGCGACGGCGGGCGCGAGCTGGAAGATGCGCCGGTCGGCCGCGGCCGGGACGACATCCTCCTTCTGCGCGAACTTGACGCCGTCGGCGACGAGCTGGGCCCAGCCGTGGAAGCCGCCCGCGTACATGGGGCCGACACGGCCCTGCATATGGGCCATGACCTTGTGCTCGGTCTGACCGACGAGGAGCGGCAGCAGGAGGAACGCGAGCAGTACGGCGACCAGGCGCAGCGTGACGTCGAGCGCGTCCATCAGTCGTCGGCCCCTCTCGCCGTGCCACCGGTGTCGCCCGTGTCACCTGTGTCGTCCGTGTCACCTGTGTCGCCCGGCTCGGCCGTGCCGCCGTCCGGGGGTGCGGGGTGCGCGCGGTGCCAGGGGGCGTCCGCGGACCGGGGCGCGTCCGCGGCCCCGGAAGCGGAGGTCTCCGGGGATGCCGGGGGCGTCTCCGGGGACGGCGGCTGCTCGGGCGTCTCGGGTGTCTCGGACGCCTCGGGTGTCGCCGATGTCCCGGGGGTCCCGGGGGTCCCGGGCCGCTCGGTGCGCTGGCTCGCGGAGCCCGCGCTCGCGCTGCGGGTGCGGCGCGGCGGGCGGTCGCCCCCGGCGCCGCGGGACCGCGCCGGCCGGGCCGGGGCGGGC
>NZ_JAAKZZ010001109.1 GCF_011045075.1 Streptomyces boncukensis | reverse complement strand
ACCCACCCCCTCACCGCCGTCATCCACACCGCCGGCACCCTCGCCGACGCCACCCTCGACAACCTCACCCCCGACGCCGTCGACCGGGTCATGGGGCCGAAGGCGAACGCGGCCTGGCATCTGCACCAGCTCACGCGCGACAAGCAGCTCAGCGCATTCGTCCTCTTCTCCTCACTCGCGGGACTCATCGGCAACCCGGGACAGGCCAACTACGCCGCCGCCAACACCTACCTGGACGCCCTCGCCCACCACCGCCGCGCCCAGGGACTCCCCGCCACCTCCCTCGCCTGGGGACTGTGGGAGACGGCGGACGGCCCAGCGGACGGCATGGCCGGAGCGCTCACCGACGCCGACATCGCCCGCTGGGCCCGGCGCGGAGTGCTGCCCCTGACCGCCGAGCGCGGCATGGAACTCCTCGACGCCGCCCTCGCCTCCGACCACCCCGTCCTCCTGCCCGCCGAACTCGACCTCACCACCCTGCGCAACCCCGACACCGCCACCACCACACCCCCACTCCTGCGCAC
>NZ_JAAKZZ010001108.1 GCF_011045075.1 Streptomyces boncukensis | reverse complement strand
TTTTCTTTTTTGTTTGTTTTCTTTATTCTGTTTTTCTCGTTTGTTCTATTGTCTGCTGTTGTTGGCTTTCTTATATTTAGTTGGTTTGCTTCTTTTTCTTTTTTTTTTTTTAGAGTCTCGGGGGATCGGAGACGTGTATAAGAGCCAGGGAGGGTCACGCGCTCGCGCTGCCGACGGTCCCGGACGGGGAAGGGCGGCTGCGCGTGGTGCGGACGCCGACGGCCGAAGGGACGGAACCGGGGGCGCGGAGCCAGCCGGCGGAGACCGGCCGCCCCCCGGAGGGGGGTACGCCATCGGCCGACCCCCTCCAGCCGGCCGCGGGACCGGCGGCGCCGACCGGGACCGGAGGGCCGATTCCAGCCGTCCCGCCGTCGCCGCCGTCCTTCACGCCGGAGGCGGGCGGCGGATCGAGCGGGCACGCGTACGCGCCGGGCGGCCCGTTCCCCGGCTCGTCCGGCATGGGGATCACCCACGGCTCGGGGGTCGCACAACCACCGCCCCCGCCC
>NZ_JAAKZZ010001107.1 GCF_011045075.1 Streptomyces boncukensis | reverse complement strand
TCGTAGAACCCCTCCACCCCCACCTCCACCGCACCCCGCGGCGGCCACACCTCAAGGCCGAGATCGGGTGTTCTGGTATCCGAGGCGCCCAGGAGCCCAGAGGCGTGCAGTATCCACTCGTCCGTACCCTCGGCGCGGGCGTATACCTGCACCGGGCGATCGCCCGAGGTGTCGGGATCGTCGACCCGTGTCTGGACTTGCGCTCCTCCTGCCGTTGGCAGAATCAACGGTGTTTGCAGGACCAATTCCCTGACCAGACTGCAGGCCACTTCCTGGCCCGCACGCAACACCATCTCCACCAACGCGGTGCCGGGGACCACGATGCGGCCCAACACCATGTGATCAGCGAGCCACGGCTGCAAGCTGACGGACAACTCGCCACTGAGCACCACGCCGTCGCTGCCTGCCAGCGCCACTGTCGTACCCAGCAGAGCGTGCCCGGCGCCAAGGTAGCCGATTCCGCTCGGCAGCGGCTCTGGCCAGAACCGCTCACGCTGGAAGGCATACGTCGGCAGCGGAACCACCCGCCCGCCC
>NZ_JAAKZZ010001106.1 GCF_011045075.1 Streptomyces boncukensis | reverse complement strand
GGGTTGGCCTCCTCGGTGGCCAGCGCAGTGGCCCGGTAGCCGAGCGTGCGCGGCAGCGTCCGCACCCGGGGCAGCCCCTCGATGCGCCGCTGCGCGTGCCCGAACGTCATCGGAAGCGTCCCCGGCACCAGCACCTTCACACAGCGCAGCCCGGCGGCCCGGTGCTCGGGACGCGTCTGGTCCGCGACGATCACTTCCATCCCGTCCCGCGCGTACCGCCGCACCAGCTCGCCCACCTGCTCCGCGAGATCCGCGCGGTGCGGCCAGGGGCGCGCCCGCGCCAGCTCGGGCAGCGTCACCCGGGGCGCGTCCGCCGCCAGGAACCCCAGCCGCCGCGCCGCCGAGGGGTGCGCGTACAGCAGCTCGTGGTCGCCCATCCCGGCCACGGCGAACGGGTCCTCCAGCATGCGCGCCGCCCGCCGCTGGTCGTAGGCCGGGGGCGCCAGCAGGGTGCACACCAGCTCGTCCAGCGCGGCGCGCAGCGCGCCCTCGAAGGACGGCCGGGCCCCCGCGCCGCACACCACGGCGGGCTGCCC
>NZ_JAAKZZ010001105.1 GCF_011045075.1 Streptomyces boncukensis | reverse complement strand
CCCGACGACGACCCCGCGCCCCGTCGTCGACGCGGCGGCGGCCCTCCGGATGCCGTCCAGGTCGTCCAGGGTGCGGTAGACGTGCACGCCGGGCGCTGCGGCGCCGGGCACCGGCGGGACGAACGGCCGCGAGCCGGTCGCGAGGACCAGCGCGTCATAGCCGAGCCGCACGCCCGACGCGGTGGTGACCGCGCGGGCCTCGCGGTCGATACCGGCGGCCGGGTCCCCGAGCCGCACGGAGACCCGGTCCGCCGGCAGCTCCGGCAGCCGCAGCGCCCCCTCGTCGGCGCCGTCGAAACAGGACGAGAGCGCCACCCTGTCGTATGCGGGCCGCGCCTCCTCGGCGAGCACGGTGACGTCCCAGGAGCGGTCGGCGTCCCGGTCGAGCAGCGTCTCGACGAGCCGGTGGCCGACCATGCCGTGGCCGACGACGACCAGACGGCGGGCGGGTGTTGGGTTCATGGATCTCGACCTCACAGAGCGGGGACGGAGTCGGGAGCGGAGTCGGGAGCGGAGTCGTGGGGGCCGGTCGGGCCGG
>NZ_JAAKZZ010001104.1 GCF_011045075.1 Streptomyces boncukensis | reverse complement strand
CGGCCGCCCCGCAGCGGGTACGCCCGGGACTGCACCTCATGCTCCGGACCCTGGAGCACGTCCCCGCCTTCGTGCTCGGCCGGCGCACCGACGTGCTGGCCGCCAACGCCCTGGCCCGCGCGGTCCTGACCGACTTCGAGGCGCTTCCCGTCCCGCAGCGCAACCTCGCCCGCTACTACCTCCTGGACCCCGAGGCGCGGGACCGCGTCGTCGACTGGCCCCGGATCGCCGCCGAGACCGTCGCCGTCCTCCGGCTCGAAGCGGGCCGCCACCCGCGCGACCGGCGGCTCGCCGACCTCGTGGGCGAGCTGACCGTGCGCTCACCCGAGTTCAGCGCCTGGTGGAACGACCACCGGGTGCTGCGGCGCACCCACGGCAGCAAGTGCTACCGCCACCCCGTGGTCGGCGAGCTCCACTTCGTCTACGAGTCCTTCCAGCCGCCCGGCGACCCCGACCAGACCCTGTGCGTCTACAACCCCGAACCCGGCTCCACCACCGCCGAGGACCTGCGGCTGCTGAGCAGCTGGACCACCCCCGCC
>NZ_JAAKZZ010001103.1 GCF_011045075.1 Streptomyces boncukensis | reverse complement strand
GGGTGCGCTGCGACAGGGCGGGCCTCCCGCTGGAGATCACCGACCCGCTGGGCGCGACGACGGCGTACCGCCGGGACGGGTTCGGCAACCCGGTGACGGTGGTCGACCCGCTGGGCGGGACGACGCGGCTGGCCTGGACGGTGGAGGGCAGACTGTCCCGCCGAACGGGCCCGGACGGCGCGCAGGAGTCGTGGACGTATGACGGCGAGGGCAACTGCGTACGCCACGTGAACCCGTCGGGTGGGGAGACGACGTACGAGTACACCCACTTCGACCAGCTCAGCGCCCGCACCGGCCCGGACGGCGTCCGCTACACCTTCACCCACGACACCCGCCTGCGCCTGACGCAGGTGACCAACCCCCAGGGCCTCACCTGGACCTACACCTACGACGCGGCAGATCGGTTGGTGGGGGAGCGGGACTTCGACGACCGCACCCACCGCTACGACCTGGACCCGACGGGTGCCCTGACCTCCCGTACGACCCCCCTGGGCGAGGTGATCCGCTACGAGCGGGACGCGCTGGGCCGCACGGTCCGC
>NZ_JAAKZZ010001102.1 GCF_011045075.1 Streptomyces boncukensis | reverse complement strand
CTCCCGCTCCCGCCCGGTGAGCCGGTCCAGCGGGGAGGCTCCGCGGCGGCGGGACAGCAGGCGGCGCACCACCTCCGGGTCGATCACCGTGCCGCCCGCGACGACCCGCCGTACCGCCCCGATGAACTCGGCGACCTCCCCGACCCGGTCCTTGAGCAGATAGCCCACGCCGTCGCCGGTGGCCAGCAGCTCCGCGGCGTACGCGTGCTCCACGTACTGCGAGAGCACCAGCACCGGCAGCTGCGGGCGCCGGGCGCGCAGTTCGAGCGCGGCGCGCAGCCCCTCGTCCCGGAAGCCCGGCGGCATCCGGACGTCCGCGACGACCACGTCCGGCTCCGCTTCCGGGACCGCCGCGAGCAGCGCCGGGGCGTCCCCCACCCCCGCGACGACCTCGTGCCCGAACCGGGCGAGGATCTGGGTGAGCCCCTCCCGCAGCAGCACGGAGTCCTCGGCGATCACGACCCGCACGGCAGCTCCACCCGCAGCACCGTCGGCCCGCCCGGCGGGCTCGACAGCCGCAGCCTGCCGTCGTGCGCCGCCACCC
>NZ_JAAKZZ010001101.1 GCF_011045075.1 Streptomyces boncukensis | reverse complement strand
CGAACGAGGAGACCGCTGCCCGACGCGGGCTATCGCTGTGCGGCCACGGCGCCTGTTCGCTGAGCAGGCGTACGGCTCCCGATTCCCAGTCGACGTGCGGGGAGGGCTCGTCGATGTGCAGGGTGGCCGGAAGCGTCCCGTGACGCAGCGCCTGCACCATCTTGATCACACCCGCCACCCCGGCCGCCGCCTGGGTGTGCCCGATGTTCGACTTCACCGACCCCAGCCACACCGGCCGCTCCGCCGGGCGCTCCCGGCCGTAGGTCGCCAGCAGCGCCTGGGCCTCGATCGGGTCGCCCAGCGTCGTACCCGTCCCGTGCGCCTCCACCGCGTCCACCTCGCCGGGCGACAACCGCGCGTTCGCCAACGCCTGGCGGATCACCCGCTCCTGCGACGGCCCGTTCGGCGCCGTCAGACCATTGCTCGCACCGTCCTGGTTGACCGCCGAACCCCGAACCACCGCCAGCACCCGGCGACCGTTGCGCCGCGCGTCCGACAGCCGCTCCAGCAGCACCAGCCCCACACCCTCGCCCCACCCCGTACCGTCCGCAGC
>NZ_JAAKZZ010001100.1 GCF_011045075.1 Streptomyces boncukensis | reverse complement strand
GCCCCCGCCCGAGCCGGAGGGCCCCTCGCGCATGCTGCCGTACGGGGACGACCCGGGGACGGTGCAGTTCACCGGCGTCGACGGCCTGATGTCGGGACCGCAGGCGCCGCAGCAGCAACAGCACCCCCAGCAGCAGCCCTACTACGACCCCCGGCAGCCCCACCAGCACCAGTCCCAGCAGCCGCAGCAGCCCTATCAGCCGCAGCAGCCCCAGCCGAACCAGCCTCAGCACCCGCAGCAGCCCCAGCAGCCCCAGCACCAGCAGCCCCAGCAGCCCCAGCCTCAGCACCCGCACCAGCCTCAGCACCAGCAGGGTCCGCCGCAGCCGCCGCAGCCCGCGCAGGACGACGCCTTCGCGCACCTCTACCGCGACCAGGGCCGCCCGCCCCAGCAGCCGGCCGGCGGATACCCGCAGCAGCAGCCCGCGGGCTACGGTCAGCAGCCCCCGGCCGGTCCCCCGCAGCACCAGCCGGAACAGCCCACGACCTACCTCCACCAGCCCCAGCAGCCGCACCAACCCCGCCAGCCCCAGTACCCACAGCAGCCGTACTATGCCC